>NC_014824.1:300000-420706 GCF_000179635.2 Ruminococcus albus 7 = DSM 20455
TGATGAATATATTCCCGAATGTTACAGGGTACTTAAACCTGACAGACAGGCATACTTCTTCACAAATTTTCTTAATCTTCAGCAGCTTATTGAAGCAGTTCAGAGGTCAGGATTTAAGGTTCATAACCTTTTGGTCTGGCTGAAAAATAATGCCACACCCAACAGATGGTACATGAAAAACTGTGAGAATGTATTGTTCTGCTACAAAGGAAAAGCAAAGGCTATTTCAAACTGCGGAAGTAAGACCGTACATCAGTTTGATAACATAAAGGGACCAAAACTCCATGAGACCGAAAAACCCGTTGAACTGCTTAAAATGTATATAGAAAATTCCACTGAAGAAGGAGAATGGATCCTTGACCCGTTTGCGGGCTCAGGTTCGACAATGGCGGCATCGCTTCTTCTGAATAGAAAGGTATTTACCTGTGAGATAGATAAAAAGTATCTTAATGTAATAAAAACCAGAGCAATATCTATCCTGAAAAGCGGAGAAGATGATAGGAACTTAGTAGTTTGAAAAAATCAGTTTTGCGTCAGCGGTGCTGCTTTTAATAAGATAAATATTCAATTATAATATTAACAGTATCAGTTTTTGGATACTTGGAGTAAAAAAAGAGTTACTATAATAATTAAAACAGGAGGAAGTAAAAATGGGACTAGATATGTATTTGTACAAGGTATCTACACCGGAAATAAATGAGGGCGAAATTATAAATGATATACACGAAGATCCAAGATGCTCCGGTGTTAAATTTATCAACACAGATGCAGAAAATGTTCTTTGCGACACAATTAAGAAAATTGCTGTAAAATGTATTATAACAGAACGATACTATAATATGAGAAAAATCATAACGGATTATCTAATGAATTTTGATGTTTTAGAAGAAAAAGCCTCTGAATACGCAGAAAAGTTCTATCAGGGCGGATCTTCCTATAGTTGCACAAAACAATCTTTTAGTCTGTATTGTGATGATAATGAAGAAGTTAAAAGAATTCTTAATAGCATCGGTAATTCAGGCGAAACGATTTTAGAAACGACACCAAGTATGACAACGAGTATCAGGTATGAAAAAGATTATGATAGAATAGTTGTTAGTTTTACTGTGAATGAAACTAATATGCACTATGAAGGTAAATACCTCATCACAAAGAATAATAAAAAATATGCTGTAATAATGAAAGAAGTCGATTATCAGCGGAAAGGACTGAATGATACCGGATGGTCGTTGCTCCCGGAAAACTGTTGTTACTGCGATGATAAAGACCTTATCTGTGAAATGACTGAAGACGGCGGACTATCAGAGTCCTTTATGGAAAATTGGATCGACAATGAAACAGTATTCTGGCCATGGTGGTAGAAGGAGATAAACAATGAATGATGTAAAAGAAGAAAAACTGGAATACTATCAATGCCTGAAACTTCTAGAATACCTCGTAGAGATCGGCTTGATACAGAAAAATCCCCAAATTCCGTCTGATATTCTCGTTTTTTGTGAGGGTAATGGAGAGGAATATCCTGAAGGATGGTATAGTGAAAATATTTTCGATGCAGCAAGAGATCTGGTCAATAAACCGGATGAACAGAGAATACTGCTTGATGCCATCGAGGAAAAGGGATTTAAAAAGCCTGAACTTCCTAAATTTGAAACCGTAAGACTAGATGTAGAAAAATTCTTCAGCTAGTATAGTAATTCATGATTACAAAGCGTCTCTCTCAGGAGGACGCTTTTATCTTTGGGGAAATTCTAGTATAATTCAGGTATAGGATTTAATTGATAAACTGGAGGTCAGACAAGTTGTTGAGATCAAATAATAAAGGTAAAAATCTATGACATAATTTCTAAACGGAGGATGAAAAATGAAAATATTTACTGCTTATGATATAGACTGGGATGTTGATATTAATGAAATCTATGAAGCATTCGAAAAAATGACTATTTACGATGCAGCAAAAGAATTATGTATCACTGCAGATACGTATGCTGATATGAAAACGGTAGATAGACATGAAATTATACGTGATAAACTTTACCATAACAGAATTAATGCAGCTGAAATAGTAGGACTTCCCGATGAGGTAATAATTCCCGACTTTTTTGGATTGAAAAGCGAGAAAGATGATACTGGAGAAGTTACAGACTGGCTTTCAGACGAATATGGTTACTGCATTAATAATTACAAAGTAAAATATAGTTGATTTCAATGACTCTAACACCTCGCTATGGCGGGGTGTATTTTGTTGGTGAAGGTTTTCTTATATAATAGAATCAGATTAATTGAGCGAAAATTTGGAGTCATTAAGACCGAATATTTCGCTCAATTTCAAAATCTAACTATACTAAGGAGATTTTAAATTATGGGTCAGTATTTTAAGGCAATTATGAAAACACTTAATGGAAAGAACGTTGTATTTAAAAATCCAAAAAATTATTTAAAATTAATGGAACATAGCTGGTACAAAAACACATTTGTAAATAGTATCACTGAATTGCTCTATCATTCTCCGGCTCAAATATCATGGGTAGGAGATTATGCAGATAAAAACACTGAATCATACCGAATAGCTTATAATAAAAAGGCACAGACTATAATACCGGATCCATCAACATTTAATCTTGACAATAAATTTCTGGTAAATCATTCAAAGAAAACATACATCGATATCAATAAATACAAAATGCTGTCTAAAGATCCTGACGGAGAAATCGTTCACCCTCTGCCATTATTAACAGCGGAAGGAAACGGTGAAGGCGGCGGAGATTATTATTCAGAGTCACATTTTAATGATGTAGGTCTTTGGGCTATGGATCTTGTTTCTGTAGAAGATGAGATCCCAAATGGCTATTCTGAATTCGAAGTATTTTTCATAGAAAACTATTATAAAATAGGATGAATGCTGTTATCCCAGATTATTTGGTCAATCGCTTCACAATTGTGGAGTGATTTTTTTATATAGTTTATACTCTTTTTTATTTATGCTTGTTTTCATATATAATAAATGTATAAAGGAGATGTACACTTATGAAAATTAAAAAAATTACCATGGTGCTTTCAGTTGTGATTTCGGCGCTATTATGCTGTAATTTTGCAGGATACAGTTTTATAGAAGACGAGAACGTTCAATATACGAGTGAAAGCAATCCTGAAAGAATAAGCCCATTATCTTATAACATATCCTATTCATCAAAAGGATCATCAGACAGTTCATCCTTGAAAAAAATCAACAGTAATGATGATCCTCAAAAAGAAGAACCTGTATCTGTAATTGATATCACGGAGCCTTCTTTAAATGAAAGTTGTCAGGTTGTACCCGTTGATACCGGTGATAATGAATCTTCCTGTGATTCATCATGTGAAGAAAATAAGGAAGAAACGATTGTAGAAGAAAAAGCTCAGAAACCAGGATATACTATCATTACTGATATAATCGAGCTTGACACTTACATTTATAATCAGCTTGGCGGATCCATATATTCTTCTTCGTGATGTGGCCCGACTTCAGCGGCCATGCTGCTGTCTTCAGAAAAAGGAATGGATATTTCTAAAGATGAGATTGTTGTAAATGCTTATGATAATGGTTTCTATTATGATGCAGGAATAAATTTTACATCCGGAATGGGAGTCACACTAGAAAATATACAGGATCTTGTAAGCTATTACGGACAGGATTCCGAAATAGATCATTTATGGAATAATTCAAGTGAAGATATCATTTATACTATAAATGAAAAACTGAATGAAGGACACAGGCTTATATGCGGTCACAGAACTTTTAGCGGCACTCTTCATTATATAGTTATATACGGTAAATACTGTGAAAAAAACTGTATGTACTATAAAATAGTTGATCCGTGGGGCGGAACTGTTTATACTTGGGATCAGTGGACTCTTTCTGACAGGATAATGAGTGTTGGCGGAGATGACGAATCGACTTTTGAAGGATGTGTAAAAGGATTATTGTGGCTTAAATGATGGAGTGAATAATCCCGATCTGTGGCAGTACTTTTAGGACGACTTCTGAATAGTTATGTATAATTAAGCGCACTAAACTTCGATTTAGTGCGATAATACCGTGTGAAATTTAATGATGAAAAGCAATTGCTGGAAAGCGATTCTCCTGTTCAAAACTGAAAACTTATGTAATTGCGGTTCTCATAGGAGGAAATTTTTTGTTTCGTTAGGGAAGTGCCACGAAAATCAAAACGATAACAAAAAAAATCGGTCAATCAATAATTCATAAGAGAAAAAACGCTTTTATACTATTAGAAAATTTTTCTCTTGCATTATAACTTCATATATGTTATAATGACTATAGAAAATCAATTTCATTGATCAGTAATACAGGGCGAATGATAAGCTCACGTTAAAATGCTGGGAGATTCGCACTTTATTTCGGGCGGCTCGGCGTCCGTAAATCGAGAAGTGCTCGTAAGTCTACAAATCTGTAGCCGAAGTAACTCTCGATAAGGTAAAAGCAATACACATTCAATCCGTGTATTCAATTTTATTTGTATAATTATGCAGATGCAATCTGTACAGGCAGGTAAATTGCGAGCAGCCATATCCTTTATCAGCCGTCCGCCGCATTCGGGGATGCAATCTGTACAGGCAGGTAAATTGCGAGGTGTAAAAGCCGTCAACATAAAAACCACTACTAGATGCAATCTGTACAGGCAGGTAAATTGCGAGAACAGACGTACAGTTTCAAGGGCGATTGAGATAGATGCAATCTGTACAGGCAGGTAAATTGCGAGAAGTCATTTGCAACAGAGATTTTATTAAAGTGGAGGATGCAATCTGTACAGGCAAGTAAATTACAAAAAACGAATTAAAAATTTTCCATCGAAAACCTTGACAGGGCCTACTTTATGATGTATAATATTATTAAAGTCAAATTAACTTGTTAATAAGAAGTACCGTTCGTCTTATCTTTCAAGTGTCATTTGGCTTTTATTTTTTTGCAATCTTTTCGGCTTCAGAAGTCTTCATATTATAATAGTATCATAACCAAGATCGTTTAACTGCCTGCAGCAATTGGAGCTGTAGAGACAAAAACAGATCTTGGCTTTTTTTATTGTAGTAAATTTTCTCCTATAATAAAAATACAACATTCAAACAAATGGTAAGAAAAAGAAAGGAAATGTAAAGATGAACAAATTCGGAAAGATCGTATCCTCGCTGACAGCACTGATGATATTGGGGAGTACATTCACAGTAAATGCAGGCGCTGAAACTTTTTATACAAAAGGGGATATAAACAACAGCGGCACAGTAAATATTACGGATATCATTAAGATAGCTTCTCATATAAAAAGCAAAAAAATGCTTAGTGAAGAGCGAAATGATATACTTGTACCGTATACAACACTCTGGGCTGCCGATGTCAACAGGGATGGAAAACTCAATATAACTGACATCACTACAATAGCGGCTCAAATAAAGAACGTAAAAAGTATTAGTAGCAGCACTAATGCATTTAAAAATGTAAGAAAACTAACGACTCCTACCGAAACTGATATTATCGCTAGAGCACTCAGACTTACCGAAGCTAATCTCAAATACTACTCACCTAATGAGCCCAGAAAATATGATTTCACAAAAGGAAACGACAAAGCTGAAAAAATCATCCTTAAAGAAGGAATAGACTGTTCGGGTATAATAAATTATGCTCTGGGTACACTTGGAATAGAAACAGAAGGTCTTCGTGGATCAAGCAACACTAATGCTGCACAATTTGGATATACTCCGGCAGCAACAGGTGACTGGCTCAATAAATATAACGTAATAAAGCCTGTAAAGAATGCTTATTGGATCGTTGACGGAACAAAGAAACCGATGAAAGTGCTGAAAAACGGTGTTTCTACCTCAAAACAGAAGTATTATCAGTACGGGAAGAATAATGATATAATTCCTGTGGGTTCTATTGTCGTTGCCTTTGCTGAAGATAATAAAGGAAACCGCATGGCTAATGCAGATCATATGTGGCTGTATCTGGGCGAATACAACAATGCAAATGAAGTTAGAAAATACATAGCTTCACTGACAGATAAGGCTCCTGGGGATATTATGACCAGGATAGGCTCACAGAAGATAGGATATAATAGCAACAACAGCGATAATGACGGAAAACACTGGAGACTTGAAAGCACGGGTACTTGGCACGGTTTTGATAACTTCACCGGACCGCAGATAAATAATGACCTTTGTAATAACACAAAAACACAGTATCTGATCTATGTTTTTGCCCCGCCCACTTTTTGATAGCGTATAATTTGTGTCACGCGTGATACAAATAGACCAACTAATAGAACAACTGAATGATAGCACTGGTTGGTGTATCATTTGTTCTATTGGTTGGTTTATTGTTTTTGTTTCATTTCTATGACGTATTATATCTTCTTGTATTTTCAAATATAATCTATTCAGGAATATTCATCATGGTTATCCCTTTAACACACCACAGATAATTTACAATGCTGTCCAAATAAACAGACCTCAAAACTCAGAAAATATAGTATAATAGTGACAGAAACCGAAGGGAGCTGTCGCTATGTCAAAAAGATTTCCGAAACCTGAGATCACACTTGATGGGATATACTCAAAGTTCGCAGATGAAAGCTTTTGCAAGGATTTTCTGCTTGATATCCGCTTTGAAAAGGGTTTTGCCTGCCCGTTTTGCGGTGGCTCTGAGTACCGCAGGATAAGGTCACGCCATCTGCTGCGATGCAAGTTCTGTAAAGCAGATATATCCGCCACAAACGGAACTTTTATGCACAGAACACATATTCCGCTCAGACTGTGGATAGTCACCGCATTCCTCATTATGAGCAACAAATGCAGCGTTTCTGCTGTTACGCTGATGAGGTCTTTGGGGGTGACCTACAAGACTGCATGGTACATCCTTCATCGCATCAGAAAAGCTATGAAATGCCGTGAAGAACGCTATTTGCTTGACGGGATCGTTGAACTTGATGACACGTATCTCGGTGCTCCGACTCACGGTAAAAAGCGTGGCAGAGGAACTGAAAAAGTCAAGATGATAGTAGCTTTGTCAAAGAACGCAGCAGGAAATCCCGAGTACGTTAAAATGAGCGATGTGCCGAATTTAAAGGGTATAACTGTTGGTAGATTTGCCAGGGATAATATCCGCGCAGGCTCGAAGATCGAGAGTGATAATGCTCGAAGTTACAAGAAACCGTTGGCACAGAAATACTTCCATGTTTTTGAAACATATGATCCGACAAGCGGTCAGCTGAACTGGATGCATAAAGTTATATCAAACTTCAAAGCAATGATCATGGGAACTTACCACGGAAACGAAAAGATCCACACAGCGTTATATGCTGCCGAATACTGCTACAAATTCAACCGTCGTAAGCTGGGAAACAGTGCGTATTTAAGGCTTTTGGCTGCTTTGGTGCAGTGATCTTACTTGTGGTGTGTTAAAGGGATAACCATAATATTCATTGATAGCTTGGAGGTCAGACAAGTTGTTGATAATACTTTCAAAATACATATCGAAGAAGATAAAAAGGAGCTTAAGAATTATGAACGAAGTAAAAAACGAAATATCTGAATGGAAGGGATATTCTTTTGAATTCAGAAATGACGCATATGAAGTCAAGGTACGTAATCTTGAAATCGAACAGGATGAATACACTGTTTTTCTTTATGCAGATGATATCAAAGTGGAGAGAAACGGCAGTGAGATGACAGAAAAAGATTTTGGAACGACGTGGTCGGGACGGAAAATGACAGAAAAAGATTTGCTGCAGCAGTCACTTGCTCTTTACGTCAACGGTGTGAAAGATTTTTCTATGCATGAAAGTCTGGACGAATTGGATATCGTATATAATAAGCTACATGAAAAGGGAAGAATCAAAGATATTAATGAAGCTTATCTTACTCCGGATGGTCACATCTTGCATCTTCAGTTTGTAACTGAAAACAGTATCGGTTATGTAGGAGTTGATGATCTTTGTGTTGCCATTCGTGCAGATACAAAAGAGTCTATCACAGATATTGAATTCTTCTACGAACAATTGGTATACGACCTTGTGAAGGAAAATACAGCATTCATTTATCAGACCGAGGAGTTAAAGGAATGGATCAAAACTTTCGAAACGGAGGAATAAACATGGAAATCACCGAAGATAAAATAGTATATGGTAAAAATACCTTTACAATAGTAAATGAAGTTCCTGATGGATATAAAATATGGAATATAGGTCCTTATATGCTGAAAGGATTCATTCCGCTGTGCCGGCTAAAACAAGAACTTTTGCAAAAAGGACTATATGTAATAGAAAAAGATTGTCTATTAGCAATAAAGTCAGAAGGATCAGATAAGATAATGGCTGCGATAGGCGGAGGATATCATACGGTAGCTTTAATGGAAAAATTCTTGTCAGATAACCCAGAGCCGAAAAAAGATTCCTGGGAAGCTAAACAGGTATCACGGATAAATGCAGCATTGCCTTATATGAAAAAGATTAAAGGACTGTAAGAATAACAAGGAGGAAAAAATGTCGAAGATCTATAGAGTTCCCGTATATTATCAAGTGAGTGAATACGTTCCGGTGAAGGCTTTTTCTAAAGAAGAAGCAATAAAGTATGTAAGAGACCACCAGGACAAAATACCTACCCATTGCGGAGATGCCAATTATATCGATGAATCTTATGAGATAGAGTCTGATCCCGATGTTGTTTTGGGGTGTGATGAAAAATCAGGACTCTGGGAAAGGGAAGCATGGAACAATGAATATTATGATGCAACAAAGGAGAATAAAGATGGATAATCTGAACGGAGACTACATTAGAGGTTATACGACAGCTCTAATCAATGTACTGAACTTCTTTGATGATCATTCTGAAGCTATGAAAGTGAATAAGATGTACAATCAGAACTGTGTTCGTGCTGTTCTTAACTTTCTTCTGGAAAACAAAGAGGAAATGCGAGAAACAGGAACGATCGAGGATATAGTTGTTTCAAAAGAAAAGAATAAAGTGATCATCAAAAAAATCGGACGATATTTTTGAAAGGAGCGTACAATGTATAATAAGTACGAAAGTAGATGGAATCTGATACAGGAGATACTTGAACTGCAAAAACAGTATCATAAACTGTATACATCAAGTAAGATCACAAAATCAGCTATATGCGAACTTGTTGTCCCTTTCAGAGATAAATACGAGCTATCCGATGTTGAAGCTCTTAATATAGCTAAAGAGTTTTGTAGTATGGAACGGATCGTTCGTCTTGCTGAAAAGTTGTTTCCTTGAATAAGACCTGTCTTTTACAAACGTCTCTCTTCGTAGGGGCGTTTTTATGCTGTGTCCATAAACTGTCATTTCATCTGGATGTTAAAGTATAACGATATTGAGATTATTAATTATATAAATTGCATAATTTTAACAATTATAACTTTATGAACTACATAATTTGCAAAAAATTATCAGATACACACTAACTTGGAAATTTCGGTAAATTTCGAGTTAAGGTGAGGTAAAACGTATTTTTGATAGGTTGACTTTCTTTCTCGAATGTGTTAAATTAAAATTGTCGCGACAAACACTATTAATTAAGGAGTAATTTAACCGTGAATATAAACATAAAGTCAAAAAGAATAATTGCAGGTGTAATGGCACTTTCAATCGTATCTTCTGGTGCAATTGCATCTGAGTCAAGCGTGATAGGCAGATTAATTTTATTAAATTCGCTCTCTGCAAGTGCCGGTACTGTTTATGGTGACTGGGAATATGAAGTAACCGGAGACCACACTGCAAAGCTAGTAAAGTATACCGGCAGCGATGCAGAAATTAGTATCCCTCAGGGCATTGACGGTCATTCGATAACAGAACTTGGTGAAAATCTGTTCAGTAATAATACTAATATCAAGTCTGTAAAGATCCCCAGAGGTATCCAGAGCATACCCGGTTACTGTTTCTCAAATGCTTCAAATCTGGAATCGGTGGTAATGCCTCTCGGCGTAACAAAAATCGAGCGCGGGGCTTTTATGAATGCAAAGAGCCTCACATCAATAGCGCTGCCTCTTTCTGTTGATACCATTGAAAGCTCTGCATTTACCGGCTCGGGAATAACTTCCATTAACATGCGGGATGTTAATGAGTTCGGCAAAAGAATTTTTACAGACTGTAAAAACCTTAAAGATGTGGTGCTTCCCGATGGCATTACAATAATTCCCGAAAGTACATTTGAAAACTGCATCGGCATAGAGTCCATCATCCTTCCTGATGACCTGATCACTATTGAAAAGAACGCTTTCAAAGGCTGCACAAACCTTACAGAGATAAACGCACCCGATTCGTTGACGACTATAAAAAATTCTGCTTTCATGAATTGCTCAAAGCTTAAAAAAACTCCTTGTTCAGAATCAACGGTTTCAATTGAATTCGCTGCATTTAGAAACTGCACAGGCCTTGAATCTGTATCATTCTCAAACTCACCTACTTCGATAGGATCGTATGCTTTTGCAGGCTGCGAAAAGCTTGAATATATCTCCATTCCCGACTCAGTAGAGAAGATTGATTCAGATGCTTTCAGCGAATGTAAAGGTATCAGGTCGATAGATCTTGATGTTAATTCAGCTACTAAATTCGGCGGATACTGTTTCAAAGGCTGTTCTTCAGTAGAAAATATAAATGTTTCCGATTTTGACATTCTGGCAGGATTGTTCGACAAAAGAACATTTTCAGGCTGCAAAGAGCTACGTACAATAAACAATGAAAGTCCCGTTATTCTTAACGGCGATAACACTGAGCCTGAGTTTACAGAAAAGTACAGAAGTGTTATAATAGAGAATTTTGATGCCATTGACGACAGTGAGCTGGGTTTCTTCAATGACTACCTTGAAGCAGAAGTAAAGTACGTTGTATCCACAAATATAACCGATGATATGTCCGATATGGAGAAGATAAAAACTCTTCATGATTGGCTCTGTAACAAGGTATTCTATAAATATATCAAGAAAAACAGCAAGTATACTCCTGATACCAGCAATTATACTCAGGTGGATTCGTCTGCATTTATCAGAAATTCAACTGTATGCGCAGGCTATGCCAAAGCACTTACACTTTTGCTCAATGAATCTGGTGTAGAAGCATATCTTCTTGTAAATTTCAGCGAACATGCATGGTGTATGGTTAGAGTTGGAGACCATTATTTTCATCTTGATGCAACACATGATGATTCAGGCTCTGATCCAAACGGTACCATAGGTTATGATCACTTCCTTATCTCGGATACCGATGTAAAAAAATGCTCTTCAGGTCATTCGAGCTGGGCGATCGATGCGCCTACAAGCCGATATAAATACACTATTCCCGACGAAATCCCCAAATGCCTCTATTCGGTAGGAGATGTAAATAAGGATGGTGTCATCAACGATGATGATGCCGACCTTATCTGGTATTACTGCAACGGCGATATCGGCTCCATAGACCTTGTTCTCGCAGATACAAACTTCGACGGCAAAGTTGACTGGGATGATTACCTGGCAGCGCTCAAACGCAAATTGCCCCGAGGATAAGCTCAGTGATTATAAATATCATCTCAGACATATTTATATCCCATGATCAACAAACTAAATAATTAAAACTAAAGCATCTTCTGCGAAATATATCGCAGAGGATGTTTTTGTGTATCACGCGTGACACTAAGTATAGAACCATCCGGCAGGGAAGTAATGTTTTTATCGTTAGGATATTTCTCATATAATATCTATGTAGAGATTTATTGATAGTTCGGAGATTTTTCGGCTATTGGTAAGTGTTTGCAATATTATTAAAAACGGAGGAATAAAGACATGGGTTCAGTAATTGAATTAAACGAATGCCCTAAATGTAGTTTTGAGGAAATGAGCTGCGAATATTGGTACAGAAGCGATGAGTACAGTGAGTTGTGTCCAAAATGCGGATATTTCAGAAAGAAATTCCTGAAAAGAGATGATAACAGGGAGCCTATAATGCTAACTGAAGATATCAGGCGTGAAGATGTAGTCGTTCTTAAGAATAACAAATGGGTATCTCCGGAAAAAGATGAAGATCTTTCAGACTATCCTACAAGTAATTTTGCCGTAATAATGTCAGATGAAATAATGCGTTACCCTTCTTTTGCAAGAATGGATAAAGATGGAACTAAAGTGACGTATCCAGATTATATAACTGAAACCGGTGGAGGATGCGGAGCTGTTCATGTAAAATACTCCAACAATCTTGAACGGATAATATCGCTCGGGGAAAAAGGAGACTCTGAACGGATCAAAAAAGCAGTATATGAAGAGGATACAACAAAAGATATAGTATCTATAGAGATCACTTGCCCTTGATTATAGCAATACAAAACGTCTTTCTTCGGAAAGGCTTTTTTGTTGTATGGAAAATCTGTAAGATACGACAAGCGTAATTTTATTTACGCCGTAAAAACGGTAGCTGAACTTTACAAATCACTTGATATGATGCAGTCTATAGGAATAATGGTAGAGGGGGCCAAAGAAGGTGTTGGTGCCTGCATTTGGAAATCTATAACCAGTTCTACCAATATAGCTCTTTTACTTATGAATCACAGTATAGGGGATGATTTGGCTAATGAGGTGTTTCTGGATTTTGTCGAACGGTACATTAAAAATAATATGATAGACAAGGATATTTCGGCTTTTTACGCAACATACAAAAATTTCGGCAATAATGCTGCGATGGTCAAGCATGAATTGGAAAGACTTAATTCACGTTATGACTATTATTGTGATGATTGTCCTACCAGAAGAAATGGTGAAGAATGTGATATTGATTGCCAAAGCAAGAAAGAAAGTCTTTTAAAACGAATTAAGCAGCTGCGTAGAGTGGAAAGCAATCTATAAAAGACAGGGGAAATTAATTATGAGTTACCATGTTTGGTCTGTAGACGGATACGGTTTTGATGTTTCAAATACAATAAATAATCTTACACTTGAAAAATGGTCACTGTTAAAAGAGAATATTCGGCTTTTCTGGGAAGAAAAAAAGCCTTACAGTGATGAAGATTATCCCGAAGCGAAAAATTTTTTTAATATTCCTGTTGATGTGAATGATATTAAGCAGGATATTCAAAACGCCAGAGAGCTGTTCAGTGAATACGAAAGTCCATTTTATTGTTTATATGGGTTTGATGATCTTGTCGCTGAAATTTTTGTATGGCTATGGCAAAAGAATGGGCATATTGAAGATTTAGTGGAAATAGTTATTGATGAGTTTACTGATAGTCATACATACTGGCTTTTAGGTATGGTGTATCCATGGCGTAAAGTTGAAAAATTCGATTCTAAAGAAGACTGCCGAAATGCGATTATTAAATCAATGAAAGGATTTGTAGAGGCAGGGAATGTAAATTTTGAATCCATTGAACAGGGAGGATGAATCCTTCCTGCCATGATCTGTCCTGTAAAACATCTCTCTTTTTTGGAGGGATGTTTTTTTATTCCTTTTTACTATTAGAAAATATTTCACTTGAATTATAGATGTATTTGTGTTATTATAAATACAGGAAAACTCGTTGCGAATGGCAAGCTTACATAAAAATGCCAAGAGATTCGCACTTTATTTCGGGCGGCTCGGCGTCCGTAAATCGAGAAGTGCTCGTAAGTCTACAAATCTGTAGCCGAAGTAACTCTCGATAAGGTAAAAACAATACACATTCAATCCGTGTATTCAATTTTATTTGTATAATTATGCAGATGCAATCTGCACTACGCAAGTGAATTGCGAGTTCGGCGTTGCTGCTTGATGAATCGGGCACTATCGATGCAATCTGCACTACGCAAGTGAATTGCGAGGTATATTAATTTGTACAAAAGCAGTCGAACACTTTGTTGCAATCTGTACTACGCAAGTGAATTGCGAGTGATTATCTTCATACTTTTCCATTCAAAAATATGCTTACAAAAATGATCACAAAATAATCTTTATAGACAGCTTAACGCCCTAAAATCGAGAAAATATTTTGCAAATTTATCAACGAGATACTACTTCATTCGTATATGATTTCAAGTGTTTTGAATGTAACGATGGCGGTAAGTGTGAAATCTGTCGTATCAAGCGGTAAAATGAATATTAAAGGAGTGCGCTATGGCTGTTAAAAAGAAACTCCCTGCCTTAAAAAGGCTCATCAAGAAAATCGAAAAGGTCACGCACGTCCGTCCCGCTACGGAAGAGGAGCTTGCGGCTTTACAGAAGCTTGCAGGCGGAAAGCTCCCCGAGGAGGCTATGGAATTTTACTCACATTACAGTTTTGAGGGTATTGTGCGCATTGATGAGTATATTGATCTCTACGGCATTAACGAAATAGTCAGATGGAATACAGACGCTGTACCCGGGTTTATGGTTCTGCCGTTCGGACTTCTGACCGTGGCTTCATGGGTAGACGGTGATGCAATCTGCATTGACCTTAACAGCGTTGGTGAAAAGTTTGGGTATGGGGGATGTTACACCACGCAGGTGATTCGTCAGTGCAGTCATGAACTTTTCAGCGAGGGCGAGGAGATCACCTTCTACAGAAAAGCACTCGGCGGTTTGGTTCGCCTGCCTTATACCCGTGAGAATGTCGTTGCGCTTTCTCCTTATGTAACCAATGACTTCAGTTATCTTCTCAAACGCCTGAGAGATGGGGAGCTTCGTTATATCGAACTTACCAAAACATTGGATGATTACGAGAAAAAACGATTGCAGGAAACTGCTCAGGAAAGTTAACATCACAAGCCGAATGTTCATCGAGAGCGTTCGGCTTTTGGGTAAAAGAACAAATAGCTTTATAGCAAAGATATACGGCTGTTTAGATGAATCGTTAGATGCACATACCACAATGGCATACATTAACCGTAAGGCTCTCGGAAACGCTGTGAAAGCGTTCCTGAGGGCTTTTTGGCGTTGAAACAGACAAATATGGAAAAAGGTTGCGCAACTGATGCGTTATGCAACCTTAATTATGGGAGCGAAATCTTATATATGATTATTGGGCTTTTAACTGTGATATGAAGCTTTTTTATTATTGCAAATTTTCACGTAAAATAAAATTGTAGATGTTAATTGATAACATAGGAGACCAGACAGATTATTGATAAATATTCTCAAATAACTATAAAACCAAAAGGAGTAATTGCTATGAAAGGAATAATGCCGGATCATAAAGAATGGAGAAAGAAAAGATACAAGATATTCAATGAAAAAATAAACTATTTTAAAGATCATCCCAAATATGAATGGCTGAGGAAATATGCAGATGATGCAATGAACGCAAATGAAGGGTTTGGTTATCTGATGATAAAAGGAGCAGACTTTATAGAAAGAATTGAAAAAATGCCTCTTGAATATATCAGAGACTGGCTCAACGGAAAAAATAAACTGGAATGGACAACATAAAACAGCAAGCAAGAAAAATAACCGATAATTTGTCTTTTAAACGTTCCTCACACGAGGGGCGTTTTTTTCATCATACAAGAATAGAAGATGTTGACTACAATTTGTTTTTTTGATATAATAATCAAGGAAATATTAAAAAGGAAAAATTATCTTCTGTTATAATAGTATAAAACTTGTTGTGTCACGCGGGACACAAATAAAATGTTCCCTATAAAAACCTTTTTTGCAGGGACGTTTTCATCGATAAAGATTTTCTTCTATAATTATCTTAGATCTAAAAATTTTGATAATCGGAGTCGGAATCAACAGATCAGTTTACAGTAAAGGAGAAAATTGAAATGCACTATTAATCATCAAAAGAAATCCCGAACTATATAAAATTTTTCTCAAAAAGAATAACAGCAACAATAAATAACACTGTGATATTCATATTATCCAGGGCGGCTTAACGCCCTTAAATCGAAACAATGCGTCGTAAACCGCTATACAGCGTTGATCGTATACTCGATAAGGTAATATCTCAGCAATGAGATCAAAATTATACGCATAAAATCCGCGTAGACAGTGAACATAACTATATAAGAATGTGAGCTGTAAGTTATATAATGATATTGGAGTATTGATGTGTCCTTCAAAAAAATCTTAAGGAGTAATAAAAATGACTAAAGTAGTAAAATTAGCGTTAATAAGCAATGTAACCGATAAAGATGGAAACAAAGTTGAATACAATGAATTAAACAGATGCCTATGGGATCTTCAAAAAGAAACCAGGGACCTGAAAAATGCTGTAGTAAGAGAATGCTGGGAATGGTACGGATTCACCAACGATTATTATAAACTTAACGAAGAATATCCGAATGAAAGAGATTATCTGAAAAAGGCAAAGTCTGACGGAACGATTAAAGATTATGCTTTGGATGGATTTATATATGCTAAATACAGCAAAAAATACAATCTTCATTCAGGAAACTATTCACAAACATTAAGAGACGCCTGCGGAAGCTTTAAAAATAATCTCAAAGAAATATTAAGAGGAGATAAGAGCATTTTAAGTTATAGAGCCGATCAGCCTCTGGATATCAAGAAGACCTGTATCGGACTGGAATACGATAAGGACACAAACACTTATTATGTAACTCTTGTTCTGCTAAACAAAAATGGCGTCAAGCATTATAATATCAGTGATTTCAGATTTAAGATAACCGTAAAGGATAATTCAACAAGAACGATCCTTGAACGTTGTTTTGATGGAGTATACGGCATAAGCGCAAGTAAGCTTATCTGGAACAGAAAGAAGAGTCAGTGGTTTTTAAATCTCTGCTATTCATTCGATAAAGTAGAGGTAAAGGAACTTGACAAGAAAAAGATACTGGGAGTAAATCTCGGTGTTTACTACCCTTTATACGCTTCAATATCCGGAGAAAAGGATAGACTAGCGATCTCTGGTGATGAAATAATCGAATTCAGGAAACGAATAGAGGCTAGAAGGACAGCTCTGAAGAAACAGGCTGCTGTGTGCGGAGATGGAAGGATAGGTCATGGTTATAAAACCAGGATGAAACCATTACAGAATGTCTCTGATAAGATAGCAAATTTCAGAGATACCTTTAATCACAAAGCAAGTAAAAAGCTAATTGATTTTGCAATCAAAAATGATTGTGGGATCATCCAGCTCGAAAATCTTAAAGGAGTAACAAAAAATTCAGAAGGATTCCTCAAAAACTGGTCTTTTTATGATCTTCAGAGTAAGATCGAAAATAAGGCGAAAGAAAGAGGGATAAAAGTTGTTTATATTGAACCTGCTTACACAAGCCTGAGATGCTCAAAATGCGGATGTATACACAAAGATAATCATCCGACCAGAGAGCAGTTTATCTGTCAAGAGTGTGGGTATAGGGTTCTGCATGATTACAATGCCAGCCAGAACATTGCTGTCAAGGATATAGACAAGATAATAAAAGCTGAACTTGAAAAGACGGAACCGGAAAAGAAAACAGAGGAAGAAAAGCCCGAGAAGTAAGTTCATGTAAAATAATGTGATGATAATATTTTTAGGGCGACTTAACGTCCTAAAATCGAGGCGATTAATCCTGATTGCTGACTAAAGGCTGGCAGGCAATAAAGCTGCGTTATCCGTTGTATGCAGAAGAATAAAAACGATCACAAAATTAATCTGAGAAAAAGGCTTTGTTTTAGTGACAGAGCCTTTTTTGGCAGCTGTATGTTTTGTGTCACGCGTGACACAAGCGAAAGATATTATCGATTTCACTTTTCTTGTATAATAACAACATAGATGTTATTGATAACTGGCGAAGATAAATAAGTTATCGAAGACACTAAATGATTATTATATGGAGGAATTCAAAATGAAAGAATTTAAAAATGCAAACAATGGAACATCTGAGAAAAACAACATAAACGGCACTATCATTTCAGATATAATTGTAACTATCTTTTCAAGCAAGAAGGAGAATAGTTCGTTAAATCAAGAAATGATAAAAAGGAGAGCGGAGATAATTGAAGATATCGGTATTCACAGTAAGCCTTCAGGAGGAGATAACTTCTGGCTTTTCTATGAAAATTATATTTTTTCAAAGAAAGAACACGACAAAATAAAGGCTATAGTAGATAAGTACTCATCTGAACATTATTTTAATGAACTGGTGCATATAGATATGAACTGTCTTTATGATTATACCGAAAGTGGCACTATCACTCTGAGTACAAGAGTCAGAATATCTGATCTGTGCTATGATATGGATACCTGGTGTGCAGGAAGTCTTGAAAACGTTCTTCCGGGAACATATAACTGTTTTGTTCAGAAAACAGGAGAGGGAAGAGTTGCAGGGATCAAAATAGTTCACGAAGAATACGATCCTGAAGAATATGAACCTGATGAACTTCAGGATATTGACGTAGGAGTGGATTCGGGTGAATGTGGAATTTACGATGAAGAATATTTCGCAAAAAACTGTAAGGACCAAGACTGGTATGAATCCACATACGTGCTGAGAGATGGAATGCCTCTAGATGATAAAGCATTTATAAGCAGTTCTGGATACGGCGATGGAAGTTACGAATGCTTTGTTGCAAGAAATACCGAAGGAAAGATCGTAGCTATAAAGATATTATTCATTGACTTTGAGAACGATGAGGAGGAAGAATGATGATCTATAAGGAAGAAGTAAGGGACTTATTTACAACTTCAGATGATTACATCCTCGTCCATTGCATAAGTTCTGACTTTGCTTTGGGCGCAGGGATCGCAAAGAAATTCGCTCAGATGGGCGTGAAAGAAAAACTTGTGAAAAACTATCCGAAGAACTGGGAAGGTCATGGATATATGATACCTGTCGGTCTTAAGGATAAAATGGTAGCAAATCTCATCACTAAAGAAAAGTATTGGATGAAACCCACCTATGATACACTCAGGGAAAGTCTTGAGAATTTAAAGAATTGGGTGATTGATGAAAATTATTTGCCTTGGGGAGATATACGGCCTATAGGAATTCAACGGAAGTTGGCTATGCCACTAATCGGCTGCGGATTGGATAAACTAAAATGGGATAATGTCAGACAGATCATAAAAGAAGTATTTGAGAACACTGATATAGAGATCCTTGTTTGTCTGTACAAATAGTCGCTTAAATTTCCTTAAGAACAAACAATAAATATGCTATAGAAATGTATGGAGAAGTTCATTATGAAAGAATTTAATGTAACAATTATCGAAACGCTTAAAAGGACTGTAACAGTTGAAGCTGAGGACTTATCAGGAGTTGAGTTTGAGACTCAGGAAGATAATACTGAAGCAGAAATAGAAACCGGATAAGGTGCGCAAACTGATAGCTTATAGAAACAGTGTGGCGTCTCTCTTTTGTGGGGAGACGCTTTTTATGTTTGTGTCACACGTGACACATTATAACTGCTGCAACGAGGAAAAATAATTAAAGGTATTAGAAATGCAGCGACAGGGCCTTTTTGTCGTATTAAGTTTTCGTATATAATATAGATAGAATGCATTATCGATAATCTGGGGTCAGACAGGTTATAGATGCTAAAATTATAGATATAAACGTAAAAATAGCAGAAAAAAAAGGGTGATATTATGATATACTATTGGGTAGCAGTAAACCGCAATTGCAAATTGGCAGGTGGAGTAAGAAACATAATTAAATCGGAAACGAACAAAGAAGAAGTACTAAAGAAAGATTATTATGAGGACTATAATAAATATCCAGGTGATCACTTCGTGCTTTTTAATACACTTAGGAAAGCACAGGAATATGCAGATAAGCTATCAGAAGAAAGCTAATGGAGAAACAGACAAGAAGAACTTAACAGAATTAGAAAAACTAAAAAGAAAAGACAATGATCTCTATTTCAGTAACGGAAAACCGAAAAAAATGCACATGATGTGCCGTGATCCTTCCTATATCAGAGAAATAATTCACATTAATGGAAGGTATATTTTGGATTGGTGCTGTGCCGGAGGCAGGTGTCCTTTCTATTCTACGGGCTGCGATGACAAAGGCAGAGAATGGGAGTAATAATTGTGGATATACTTAAGATAATTGGTACAACAGAAGACGAGTTGGAAATGGCAATGGCTCTTTCAGTAGTGAATCAGTATCTTGCTAACGAAACAGAGCAGGGTACAAAGGTCGGATTCGAGTATAACGGACAGTTTATCAGTAATATTTTTTTTGATGAAACAGGTAGAACAGACCTTTCCTTAGAAGAAGCTGTATCGAAGTACGGAATAAAGGAAGTTAAAAAGTTCTATCATGATGTTCTGAATGATTATGATGTATGGCTGGAAGCTGAAAGACAAGCTCTAGATTAAACAAAATTACAAGAAGAATATACTATGGCAAATTATAATTTCAGGCTGCTTAATGATTGTTCATCGGGTGAGTATGAGTTAAACGAGACAGGTGCTTGGATCAATGAAGCAAGCGGCAGTAAAGACTGGGACGGCTATATTTGCGAAGTGCTTATATAATAAATGCAAGCTCAAAACACTATATGAGACAATACAGAGGGATCAATCATGGCAGAAGCAGAACGTAACATACTTGTTATAATAAGAGGCATACCAAGTGTGCATCTTAAAGGTCATGTATCTCGACACTTCATTATAGGTGGGATGCGTTATGAGTATACGACCGGGACACAGGAATGCTCTGAAGAAGAGTTTATTGCTGCTTGTGAATCTAAAGGCTGGAAATGTATGATAGAAAATAACATCATCTACATTCAAGGAAAACACCATAAGGTGTTCATTGAACCTGAAGGAATGGTATTCATTGATGGCTATCCTTATTCTATAGAAGATCAGATATACGAACAAAACAAAAAATTTAGGTATTAAATAAGGAGTAATTATGCTGGATAAAAAGACAGAAGATAAAATAGAAACTCATCTTTTGAGTGCCGCAAAACTGCTCAGGAAGTTACAATTTGATGACTGGGCTTCCGATTTAGAAGCAGCTTCACACGCAATTCAGAAGGATTTTGAGGAAGAAGATAACGAATATACAAGAAAATTCGGCTTCAGTCACAGGGAAGTCGAATTATAGGTCAATATCCATATTAGTTAAGAAACGTCTCTCCTCGGAGGGGCGTTTCTTTTATACTATGGAATATGCATTGGCAGGAAAAAAACGATTATATAATCTGTTGTTTTCTGCTATAATCAATAAAGAAACATCATTGATAGCCTGGAGGTCAGACGGGTTGTTTACTATTTTGAATTGTCAAATACAATATATAGAAATCGGAGGAATTACAAATGTCAACTAAAATATATAACGGATTTCGTATGAGGGAATTATCCTCAAATGAACTTATTGTTTTCATCAATGAATTAAGAGAAAAGATCTCACCTACAGTCCATAACGCTTTTTGCATTGGTATTATACAAATAGCATCAAAAATAATTACTAAGTGCATAGAATACAACTTTGACTTTGAAGGAACTCCCGAAAAGGCGGAAAATGTAGAAAAATTCCTGAGAAGTTACTATCTTGCAAGTCTGACAACGACAACAATGGCTCAGAGAGCTCTTGGTAAGATGGATAAGGTGATCGATGATCTGGAATGGCCTTTTATCGGTGGCGTTATAAACATGGCTATTAATATTTACAAAAATGATACTATGAACGAAAACAAACAGTCTTGCTACAATGACGTCAGAAGTAGTATTGCGCTACTTCAGGGCAGCAAAGAAAAGACTTTATTCATGACGTTCGGAAATGTTTTCACAGACTGTATGTACGAACTTATAAAAAAGAACGATGAGCTCGTGTGAAGCCTCACACGACTAAAGTCGCGTGCTTCCTATAGTATCCTTACGGACACGCCCACTTTAGGCAGGCGGACTACGTTTCTACCATACAGCCTGAACTCAGAAAATTATGCTGTTTGAGCGATAAATTCCGCATTCAGGTTAACTAAGGTAGAGAACGTGCAGGTGCTTCTCTTACTGCATTGAGGTACTTTAGCCTCAATGAGCAACCTTGAATTCTCATCCAAGGATTTTAATATTTCACGTATGAAGTATCTTGCCCCTATATTATACGAAGCAGATAGATCGCAGTTGTAGGTCTTGCCATTTTGAAATTTGCATAGCTCATAGGTATTGAAACCACCGAATTTACCACGAAGTACAAAACCACTGCCATCGTATGCAAGGCGTGACGTATTCCATGCACAGATATGGCTTACTCTCATACCTAGTCTGTGAGCTTTATTCGTTACAATAGACTGAACTTCCTGACTGCGCCACAGCTTGAGCTTCTGCTTTTTAGAACCGCGGACCTTACCGTTCTTGTCTAAATGCTCAAATACAATAACATCTGCATTATAAAGAACGGCTATATCTACGATGCAGGCAGCAGTTTTAGTGGCAATGTCGTGATTGATTCCTTTGGCTTTTGCCCAAAGCCTTGGTGTTTTATAGTTACCATGCTGCTGAGCTTTTTTTATACGGTTAATGCTATGCATCAGATGGTCTGTTTCTTTGGTAAGCTTACAAAAATGCCTTCCAAGAATAGTGCCATCTGAACGCATTACGGAAACCGTAGCTGCGGTGTTGATCCCAAGGTCTACAGCAACAATGGTCTGCTCATACACAGATATATCTGCCAGTTTGACCTTTTCCTCAAACGGAAAGTCCAAAAACCACTTCTTGCCTCGTTTTTGAAGTGTTGGAGCGCATTCCTTGCGAAACCTGCAATATCTGTATATATAATCCATATCAGACTTTTTAAGGTTTATAGTTATCCAGTCCCATGTATTACGGATATAGACTTTGATCTGGGCAGTATAATCACCGGTCTGATTGTACATTACTGTACGATACATAGACGGGAATGAATAACCTGCTTTTGGATACGATGGTTCTCTGCCTACAGAATCTTTGATCCAGTTATCGAAATTGCTTTTGTAAGATGATACCTTGCCTATAGCCTCGTTAATAGCACCACGGCGCAGATAGCTTGGCATCTTATAGAATTTGGCATCAAAATCATAAATTGGATCGGGATTATCTTTTGTAGCATGGATCAGTGTTTCAATATATGTGAGTCTACTCACCCCTTTGAATGTAACAATGTTATCCCAATGATCCAGACAAACGCTGATAAGGTAATCTACAGCATGTCTGTATTCGATAACGGTATCTTTGAAAATGTTGTTGTAATGCTTGATCTTAACGCTGTATGTCGTATATATCTGCATACTGCAGACTCCCTCCTTATACTTGTTTTTTTGAGAATTAATGTAATCTGTTACATGTTTATGTTTAAGACTTCTGTCGCTTACAGTTGCTACAAAATACGATGGATTCCATATATATTATAGCAGATTTATTTAAGAATAAAAAATTATATATACTTAAAAGTTGTTCTGTGTTTGTGTCACGCGTGACACAAACAGAATTCAAATTTTCTTTTTATGAGGTTTAAGATGCAGAAAGACAGCTAATCTTACTCACTTAGATGTCTTTCACTTAAGAATTATAGTATTTGACATTCTTAAGTGAGGCTTACAGTTTACAAGACGAAGTATATGATCAGGACTTCTGTATTTGGTAGTTCTTACGATATGGTATTACAATGAATATACATACCCTCGACCATGCACAACAGAATGTCTAGAAATGCCGCCTAACTCATGACTAAAGTCACGAGCGTGCAGCGGCAAAATCGTCAAAGTACGAAATTGAAGAGTACGGCTATTGGAACAATACAGATGAGCCAGACGGAATCACAAATGAGGAATGGAAGAATTGTGGAGATGACTGGGACGCAGCATTACCCGGTTTAGGCGTCCCTTCAAGATGCGGTCTGTGTTCTTCCGATCTTATCGATCCTGATGTTCTATTTTCCGAAATAAAAATGGCTGAGGATGGAAGAATGAGGAAAATTATAAATGATTTTTCACTATTAAAATACGTTCATGCGTTAGTTTGCGATAAAACTATAAGCCACTTTGTAAAGATGGACAGTGAGTATGATGAAAAACTGTCATCGACTTATGCTTTAGTGGTAAAATACAGAGAAAAAATAGAAAAAGACGATCCTCAGATGAAGGATTATGCGGATAAGCTTGAAAACGAGATGATAGAACAGATATCGGACCGTTCCATAGAAGAAATACTATCTGGAAGCATACTCGAACTACTACCGAAATATACAAGCTATAAAAAAATGCGGAATGAAGGAGGAAATGATTATGATAATCAAGTATCATCATAAAACTGAACCCAATGCCGAAAAAACGTATAATACAGTCAGAGAATTAATGCGTAATGCTATTATTGTTGTAACAGGAACTCCCGGTATGGATCAGAAAACATTTGATCAACTGATGTTAATACGATTCGAACAGGATAGGAAAAAGGGAATAATCCTTGATTACAAAATAGAAAACTGAACTGCTGTGAAAACATCTCTCTTAGGAGGGATGTTTTTCATTTTAGTATAAAAATTAATTTGATTGTTAATAATATTTGTCCAATCAAAAGACTTGACGATGTATTTTATAAATGCTATAATATAAAGTAACACAAATTAATTATTTAGAAGAGGGATGGTATTATGTTTAACGCAAAAAAAATAGTTTCACTGGTTATGTCTGCGATTATTAGCAGTACAATGGTAACAGCGATACCCGCGAATGCGCAAGTTTACAAAAACGAATGCGCAGGTTTTAAGGCGGTAAAAGATTTAAAACTAGATGATGATGGAAATATATATGGTATGAAGTTCGATTCAATGCAGGGAATTGCTGGTGATTCTTCCTATATATATGTTGCAAAAAATCACAAAATATCCGAATCAGAACAATATGCGGTTATCTTTCGTTTAAATCCAAATAACAAAAATGAAGCCCCAACATTGATGTCGTTCGATACAAAAAAGAATAATGAAAAAAATGTAGCCGGTGATCTCAGTCATGCAAACGATATGTTCTTACTCAAGGAAAACGGTATCAGATATCTTTATGTTAGCACTGGAGAAGGTCAGATTATTAAACTTCAGATCGATGATTCAAAGAAAAAACTGAAAAAAGTTAAGAGGATAACGGTAAAGAAAAATGGTGATACAAGATTGAAATTTTCCGGACTTTCGGGTTTTGAAGATGAACTTAATAATAAGTCTAGATATAAAATTATTTTAAAGGATAAAAACGAGATATATACAGCAACGATCAACAAGAATAACACGAACGAGAGTATTCCGGCATATAAAAAGTTTGACCTGAAAACAAAAGTTCAGTTGCCCGGTAAGGATAAAAATGGCAAGAGCACAAATGTTCTCCATGATCTTTCTGAGAAAAAATATGCGAATCAGGGAATATCTTACTATAATGGAGATCTTTATGTAACATATTCAATGAATTCGGATGATAAAAGTGTTCCGCATAATAAAAGTTTTATCATTATATATAAGAATGTATACAATAAATTAAACAATTCAGGAACTTCCACAATAGCAAATCCATATGGTGAAGCCAAATTCTATTTTGAAAGCGGTTCTTACCCTGATCTTTTTGAAATTGAAGGTTGTGCTATTGTAAATAATACGGTTTTTTTTAATACCAATAGAAGAAAAACACCTTCAGATGCAAATTATGATGCCGTTCTTTATCTATCTAATTACAGACCATAATTAATACCAACGTCTCTCTACGGAGAGGCGTTTTTATGTGTGTTACAATAGTTCAAATAAATCTTTTGCTTTTATCTTCATCAATTTTATCATACAATAAATTTGTAGATGATTATTGATGATATGGAGGTAAAAAATATTCGAGCGTTAGTAATATCCTCAATATTTCATTTATATTAATATTTCTATTGACATGACTAATGAAAAGGGAGGAAATTATAATGTTTGATGTAAAAGTGATCACAAATGCTATTCATGAAGCACTTTTTTACGAAATGACATCTTTTCGCAGTAATGGATTTACTTATGAGATAATTTGCTGGAAACCAAATCCGGTCGAAATTCGGAATTCAAGAAGAATTTGCAGAATATATAGATTGAATCCTGCGGAAAAAGAACGAAATCGAATTACTTATTTAGAAATAAATGCAGATAACACATCAAAAGTGATCTGGAATGATTGCTTAAGTGAAGAAGATAAAAAAACTTTCACTGACGCTTTTAAAAACAACAATATTATGATCGCTTAACGCTCGACTTTTCAGCACCTCACGTAAAGAGGTGCTTTTTTTTGTTGTAACCGAAAACCCCCGGCTATGCCGGGGGTTCTAAAAAGCTTTAGCTATGAGTAGAAAAATAAAACCTCCTGTGATAAACTAAGAATAGGTCTGGCAACCGAAACTTAGAATAACAAGGAGGTATCGTCAATGACAAGAGACGATATAAATAGTTTAGCACATTCCAAGTGGAATTGCAAGTACCATGTAGTATTTGCCCCGAAATATCGAAGAATGGTGATTTATAATAAAATCAAAGTGGATATCGGAAAGATACTAAGAAAGTTGTGTGATCAAAAAGGAGTTAAAATAATCGAAGCAGAGGCGTGTCCTGATCATATACATATGCTGTTGTCTATTCCACCCAAATACAGTGTAGCAGAGATAATGGGATATTTGAAAGGCAAGAGTAGTTTGATGATATTTGACAGACACGCAAATCTGAAATATAAGTATGGCAACAGGCACTTCTGGTGCAGAGGATACTATGTTGATACAGTAGGAAAGAACAAGAAAAAGATAGCAGAGTACATCAGGAATCAGTTGCAGGAAGATATAGTGTGCGACCAGATCAGCCTGTTTGAGACAGTAGACCCATTTACAGGAGAAAAATACAAGAAAAAGTAGAAAACGAACACAAAATACCCCTTGAGGGGTTGCACGGGAATGAAATGCGGTTGACAGACCTTTCCCGACCCCTTAAGGGGTAGTGTCAGTATCATGCCCTTATAGGGCTAGTGCAAACCACCCGTTTAACGGGTGGTTTTGATTCACGCGTGATAAAACCCAAAAAATAAAACGTTCCACCGAAGTGAAACGTCTGGAAAAAATATTTTCTCTTTATTCTTCTAATCCTGTATCCTTAATGCAAACCACATATTATCGCTTGTAATAAAACTTAAGAGATCAATGATTTTTTCTGTAATGGCTTGATTGTTATATTCGGAATAACAAAAATTGATCTGTAAAATTTCTATATTTTGGGTTGTAGCATTTCTTTGTTCTGTAACTGAGACCACGTTCACACCGAGATACTTATTTTTAGAATTCTCGTAGATGGCAAGATTCTTATTATCCAGAGTTATATGTTGACTGTAAGAATACGGATCTTCTCTGGTATCTACATAGATTCTGTCATCAGGATCACTTTGAAGATGAAAAATACGTTTTTGAAAATGATTAGTTGAATCAAAAATAGATAAGAATGCGCTTGAATTTGCTGAGCATATTTTATAACAAAATACTTGGAAACTATTATTGTGTAAAAAACGCCTATTTTTAGCGCTTTGTAAAAATTCCGGTAAACAAAATGTTATAAAGCCATGATGTAAACCTTTAGGATTATCGCTAATAGAAACTTCTACGAGATAATCCCGTGTGATCTCACTTTTATAAGTGTTAGTATAGTACGGATAATTTTCTGGATCTAATTCACTTGCCAAGGAACCATAAAATGATTGTTCCATGGCGGGATTTTGAGCTTTTATAAGAATTGTTACATCGCTTTTTAATGCTGCCCAATCATCCTGTTTGCCGGCAGGAGAAAATCTAAAACAATTATTTGACATTAATACACCTTCTTTTTTCTATAATATAATTATACTAGATTTTTTTCTAATGGGAAAAAATTTTTTCTTGCTGTCGTTTTTATTACTCTAAATTTTCTGCTATTATATGATTGCATTTGTAATAATAAAAAATAAGGGAATGCATAATCTGATAATACACAGGAAAACGAAAGGATGATTTTTATGAGCAAAAAGTATAATAGGGTTCTGGCAGGAATTATATCATTAACGTTAATGTTTTCAATGACAATAACCGTATCAGCTGTTGAAAACGAAATGGATTCAAATTCGTATGATTCAAGCAATACGAGTGTAAGTTACCCTGAAGCCTCAACAAATAAGATAGCAGTAAATGATATTTATCTCATGGACAGTGAAGATATGAGTTTCGGAACCGTATATAATCCGGCTATATTAAGAAGTAATTCACCAAAATACTGTGGTTTGAAAGTCAAGCTGACCAAGCAAGGCGATATTACTTTAAGCATGACTGCAACTTCAAACAAAGTGTCACTTCTTTTTGTGGATTCAAACGGCAGCATAAAGGAAAAGTATGATTATACGGGAAGAACAAATGAAGTCGGTCAGATAAAACTGGCAAAAGTGCCGGCGGGAAACTATTATGTTGTTATATATAATAAAGGTGTAACATCAGATACAGTTGTTTCTGATCTGTTCATAAAATCCTCTGTTATCTTCGATATCACTGACACCGGTAAACTCAAGGCCACGACTGACTACTCAAAAAATGAGGCTGTTCCGGCATATAAATTCAAGTACAACGGTGTGGAACTTAAGGAAAATGTTGACTATAAGGTGCTCAGAACTTCCAGCAGCAACAAAAAGATCTCCGGAGGTATAGAATATTCTTTTACTGTTGAGATACAGGGCTTAGGAAACTATGTTGGTAAAACCTCCAGGACGTTCATAAACTCTGTAGATGATGAAAACAATAAGATCAATTTTATTGAATGTGAAGTAAGCGAACCGACGTATAAAGGCGAAAACCCTGTATTTGTTGTTAAACACAAAGGTAAAATCCTTACTGAAAACAAAGATTATAAGATCGTAATAAATACATCAGATGTTACTAAGTCCGGAGTTACTTACAGAACCTATAACTGCACATTTATAGGTATGGGAAATTATGCAGGAAGCTTCTCCTATAAAATAGAGAATCACAAAATTTCCGACACGACAAAGAAAAACATTTCCTCCTGCAGTATCACTCCGGTTTTCTCAAAAGGCGAATTCGTGAAGCTTATCGTTATGGATAACGATAAAACACTAGCTCAAAACACAGATTACACTTACACAGTCACTAAAACCGGGGAAACTGAAAAAAATGGGATCACTACTATTAGCTATGAAATAGTAGTGTATGGCATCGGCTCATACATAGGTTCCTGTACGGCAAACGGAACTACACAGAAAAACGGCAAGATCGTTTTAAATTTCAGTGATTACAGCGTTGGAGACAAAGAGTATACCGGCAGACAGATAACTCCGAATCCCACATTGGTAATAACCGATAGAAACGGAAAGGAGATCACTCTGAAAAAGGATGAAGATTATACTATAACCTATGGTTCTAACACTGCAGTAGGTTTTCTTGCAGGTAATTTTACAATTAAAGGAATAGGAAACTATACAGGAACTTCGTATATCCGGTTCAATATTGTCCCCGCAAAAATCAATGATATTAAAGGCTCACCTATCAGCGTCGGTTATACCGGAAAAGCTGCAACTCCGTTCAATGATAAAATTCGCCTTTCTGATGGAAGAGCTGTACTTTATGGTATAGATTATACTGTAGAGTATTCTAACAACGTTAAGATCGGAACAGCTACGGCAGTGATCAAGTTCAAGGGTAACTACCAGGGTACTGTAACAAAAAAATTCAGCATCGTAGAAGGAACAACGCTGTCAAAGGGAGATGTTAACGGAGATGGAAAAATCAACATAACTGATATAACTCTTGCAGCAGCTCATATAAAAGGCAGAAAGATCATTGACTCAAAAGATGACTTGCTCAGAGTTGACGTAAACGAAGACGGAAAAGTGAATATTACCGATATTGTAGTGATAGCAGCTCATATAAAAGGGAAAAAAACTCTGAAATAGAAAAAACTTGCAACACATCTGTTCTTAATAGAATGGATGTGTTTTGCTTTTTTAAATTACAAATCAATGAAAGATTTCATCCGGAATGAAATTATCTTGATAAGTTTTCTTGTATAATTATTTTAGGTTTACGCTTATTGATAAAATGGAGTCGCAGACCGAATATTATAATACGGAGGAATAAAAATGTTAGACGTAAAATCGATCAAAGAAAAATATCTCCCGGGAACCAGAGTGAAGCTTATTCACATGGATGATCCATATCATCCTGTTCCGGATAATACCTGCGGTACTGTCACTGAAGTTGATGACGTAGGTACTGTTCACGCAAAATTTGACAACGGAAGCGGTCTGGGGATATGTCTTGAAGTAGATAAGGTAGAGATAATTGAAATACCATATGTAAGAAAGCTTTATAGAACAGGTAAAGATTCGATCTCCTGCTATCCCATCAATGAAGATTCTGTAGAAATTAAACCAAGCAGCGTATTTGATGATGAATTTGATATCATTGAAAATGACGAAGAAAAAGATTACGGATACACAGAAATTAGCTTTGTAGAAGGGAAGTATCGTGCAGATTGCTGGAAACACAGGCTTCCGCTCAAAGAATTTAGCACATACGAAGAAGCGGTAAATGAGCTGAGAGAATGCTGTAGTTATTGCAGCGGTGATGAAAATACAATAGAGGAAGCTATTAACGATCATCTCATTTGGTGGTGTTCTCACGTTTTTGTTGAGGATATTAAAATTAATAATATTCCTGTTTTTGATTTGTCTGATGGTGAAATCAAAAATCTGCTTGATCGTGGTTTTTCAGGTAGCAGGATCTTTATTAGGAGGATATAATAAAAATGGGAAGTCTGCAAGGAAGAATGATATGCCCAAATTGCGGAGCTGAAGGAGTATATAACGAATCATAAAATAACTTGTTATTGTTCCGAATTGTCCGATGTAATCAAAAACTCGGTTTGAATCAATAGAATATAGTATTCAGTTAGACTGCTGCAGAAATGTGGCAGTTTTTTACTGTACTGTTCTTAATAAATATTTTTGCGTAAAAATCGAACTGTATATAAAAATTCCTAAAAAAAATATAAAGCGAGGCGATTTTTTTTTATTTTCAATAATTTTCTTATATAATAAGAGTACAAAGCTTTCAAATAAACAACCAAACAATATTAAATCATGAAAGGAGAATTATGAATGAATAATTCTATCACAAGACTGAAAGCATCAGCAAAAACAACTCCTAAGAACCTTGCATGGGCAATCGTCTCTGCACTCAGCGGTAACAGTGAAAAAGTTGAGATAACAGCAGTTGGAGCCGCAGCAACAAACCAGGTAGTGAAGGCTTTAGCAATTGCTCGCGGAATGGCTATTACCAAGAATAGGGACGTTATCAGTAAAACGTCTTTTGCAACGCTGGAAATCGATTCTAAGCAGGTTACGGGTATAATGTTTGATTGTAGCTTCCAGTAATACTTTAAAAAAGAGGCTGTTGCAACCGCAGCACCCTCTAACCATATCCGAACATCAGAGTAAAAAAATATTAACTGGTGAAATAAGCTGTTTCATTGCGCACACCCCCAAGCCCTCTTCAAAAAAGAGGACTCGGGGGTGTTATGTTCTGCTGGTTTTTATGCCGTTTTCAGTTCAAAAAGAGAAATTCCAAGTCGGTTTTCTGAAATCTTTGCAAAAAGCTTCTTTATGTTGTATGCAAGTCCCAGCAAAAGGAACTCAGTTCTGATATGATGATTTATGATGTCCTTTTCCGTAAACTCGTTCAATACCGAATTTTATCATAAGAGAAGACAGGGTCGAGATCATTTCCGATACTCCTGTATTTTCGGGGAATCTCACACCATAAGCATAATTTATCTCATCAAGTATCTCAGGCAGTTTGGTACGAAGTTTCTGCTCGTTTTTTGAGATCGCCTTTTTCCAGACGAATGTATATCTGTTTGCATTAGCTTCGATCTTGGTGCCATCAATGAACAGGTTCTCGCCGCTTATCTCTTTCATATTCAAAAGATACTTTACAACAGTGTAAAACACACGCTCGATCTGTTCTCCCATTTTCTGTCGAAATCTTGAGATAGTGCTGTGATCCGGAGCTCCAAAGCCATCGAGAAGCCACATGAAATGGATATCTCTTTTGCAGAGCTGTTCAATCTTACGGCTTGAAAAAGAGTCGTTCATGTAGCCGTAGATGAGTATCTTCATCATGATATCCTCGGGTATGGCGCCATTCCACTTGCTTACTATCGTGTATTCTTCTTTTTGATAGATCTCATCTATAACATTGCTCAATACTCTGACAGGTGAGCTTCCTTCGATGTAGATCTCATAATTCATGTTAAGACGCACTTGACAATTTCTCATTTTTGTGGTACAATCCTTTCGGTGGTTTAATGGTTTTTGCAATTATATTATACCACAAAAAGAAGAGCTGGCACCTTTCATTTCAGGTCTGTGCCAGGCTCTTTTTCTTTGTTGGGGCTGCAACAGCCCCTTGACTTTTATTCATTTGAAAACAATTACATCCAAAACTATCAATTAGGTGATATGATATCATACAACTTTAATGATGAACTATCATTGAATCAAACACTTTATGTACAGAAACAGGGCGCAATGGTAATGGATATATCGAATCTTGTAATGTTACGTGCCAGTATGGCATACGCACTGCTATATAAGTTTGAAAGGATTAATCATGAACCAAAGAATTATGAACGAAAAAGATTTCAGCATTCCTCAAATTGTAGAAAGCAATGATGAATATGTAGAAAAAGTTATTGCTATACTGAATAATTACAAAACAGTGATTCACGGAAGCATTAGTACAAAATATGAAACGGCTCTTTTGAAAGATGTTGATTTTGTATGCAATACTCTATTAGAAGCATTAATTCTTGGAACTAAAAGTAAATTTCCAGAAATGGATGAAAAAATGAAAAATCTGATAGGTTACTATTTAGTGGATGAATTTTGGGTTTCAGAATTAGATCATAACTATGCTTTCCGTGGTGTAACATATTTTGAAAAATTACATAGTCAGGGTTTTGTGCAACAATATGAAAAGCTGAAAGAAAATGACTTAACATTTTTTCGTGCAGTTTGCCAAAAAGAGACTCCGGATATAAACCGAATGCTCAATTGTCCTTTTTCATCTATATCTTATGCATCTGCCGGAAGATTTTCTAATCAAGGTGCGTCATGTATGTATTTAGGGACAACATCTTATGTTTGTGCTAAGGAACTGCGATTTGATGAGAAAACATACAGTCACTTACACGTATCCGCTATCAAATTTAACGAGCTTGGCAAGAAATTAAAAATCCTGAATCTTGCATCATCAAAATATTTTAACATTTATGATAGAAGAGATAGTAATAATATAATTCTCAAAGAAATCTGGTTATCTCATCTAAAACTCTATCCCATCATTATTGCAACTTCTTTTGTTGTAGAAAATCACGCCAATGGTGAGATCAAATACGAGTATTTACTGTCACAGAGTTTGATGCGCACATTGAAAGAGAACGGAATAAACGGAATAGCTTATGCTTCTAAAAGAAATACTAATAGCGACTTTGCAATTCCGCACAATATAAACTTGGCGATTTTAGTAGATGATGTCAGTGAAGAAAATGATTACGGAACGCTAAAAAACTATTTATCAATTACAGAACCCCAAAAATTTACACAGTCGTTTGTTGACAAGATATCGGAATCAAATGATAATATCGAGCATCATAGCTATGTCAACAGTAATTTCAGTGATCCTCATGACTTCAATTCAAAAATCCATTTGCAGGGTGATAACGAACTATATTCTAGTTCGCCATACAGCATATTTGACGATTATCTTGTAAACCAACCATTCAAAGACGGAAACCAATTATAAAATCACAGCGCCTACGCACTAACTCAAGTGAATAGGCGCAAGATTTCCTCTCCGTGACATAATTGTTTCTCCCTCCTGACAATTATCTTGACGGCATAAACTCTTTAATAGTTATCTACGTTTGCTTTTGTGGCTACAAACAACAAGGTTAAGTCTTGTCCGCTCCCAATAATTGTAATTATCGACGAACTTTAAACAAAGTGTTTGGAAAATGTGCATATTTCCTTGACTTTAACTATTCTTTGCTGTATAATATTAAGGTGAATATGTTATAACAATACAACGTATTTTCATATCGTTCTGTGTTTCAATGATATTTTTTCACACAGGTCGGTATTTTTTATGATTTTTGGAATTTCCTTAATCATTGCGATTAAAGAAATATTGATAATAGTGCCTTTTATAACTTTTTTAGTATACTCGCTAAGCCAATAAAACAGTGTGGAGAGGAATGAGCATAATGGCTTTAACGTATAAAATTTCATCTTTTGTTAAGAACATAACATCTCCTGTCATAGTTTTAATTGGCAATAAGGAAACAGAGTTTCAGAATGGCAGTGCAGCATATGAAAAATCGTATGATAAGAATTATTTGGTTGCGGAAATCAGAGCTAAGGACAATAAGGTATGCATTGTTCTGAAAGAAAATGATAAAACCAATGATATTAACTGGATTGGCGAAGAACAGGCTTCGTTTTTTTGATATGAACAAATTACTTATACTTGGTGCAGGACAATACGGGAAGGTCGCTTATGAGATAGCTAAAGCTATGGAACGATTTGAGCGTATTTCTTTTCTTGATGATTATTCTTCGGTTGCGATCGGCAAACTTAATGACTTTGATAAATATATAGGCGAATACAATAGTGCTGTTGTCGCTATCGGCAATGTAGTAATGCGGCTAAAATTGATTGAACAGCTTGAAAACGCTGGATATGATATTCCCGTTCTGATATCCCCGAGAGCATATGTTGCTCCGAGTGCTGTGATAGGCAAGGGTAGTTTTGTTGAGCCTATGACCGTCGTGCATACAGAATCGGTTATCGGCATTGGCTGCATCATTTCCGCAGGAGCGGTAGTAAATCACAATGCGATTGTTGGCGATGGTTGTCACATTGATTGTGGTTCGATAATCGGTGCAAGGGTAAATACTCCAAGGTACATTACAACAAAATACGGAGAGATTATCACACAAAATTAAGTAAGCGAGGGATGTTTGATTGAATAAAGCAAAGATCAAAAAGGCGGCTACGATAACAGGAGCTGCTTTAGGCTTAGCATTTATTGTTATGCGAAAGATTGCTAAACATCAAATGGCAAATGATAAATATAGAAATGATCAGTCCGAGCAAAATCCAATGTATAAGAAAAGGGTTGTTTTTATCGAAGATGATAATGATCCTGTGAATGCTGACGGAAAACGAGGACACCTTGAAGCTGTTGGAATAAGTGAACATATTCAAACATTTTATGAAAAGTACATCAAGCGAGCATTGGATATTATCCTCTCTTTTTGTGGTATGGTGGTGCTTGCACCCGTATATGCAATGGCAGCTATTGCTATTAAGATAGACGATCCCGGTCCGGTGATTTTCAAACAGAAAAGAATATCTGAGCAGACAGGCTATTTTGATGTGCTGAAATTCCGTTCGATGAGAATGGATACACCCCGAAATATGCCCACGCACCAGTTATCCAATCCGGATCAATACCTACTACGAACTGGCAAACTTATCAGAAAATGCAGCATCGACGAACTTCCGCAACTGTGGAACTGCTTTGTTGGTTCGATGAGTATTATTGGACCACGCCCTGCGTTGTGGAATCAAGATTATTTGACTGCCGAACGAGACAAGTACGGTGCAAATGATATAAAGCCTGGACTTACAGGTCTGGCACAGGTGCACGGCAGAGATGAGTTGGAGATTCCGGACAAGGCAAAGCTGGACGGCGAATATGCCGCAGCACTCAAGAAGTCAAGCTGGTCGGGTCTGAAAATGGATATAAAGGTATTTGTAGATTCGGTAAAGGCTGTTCTCAAGAGCGACGGCGTTGTTGAGGGTGGAACCGGAGAGATTCATAAGCAGGAAGAGAATGAAAAGGTGTCGTAAATGAAGAAGATCCTTATAACGGGTGCGAACAGTTACATAGGCACTTCGTTTGAAAAATATATGGCGCATTTCGGTGCTGAATACCAGATCGATACTGTTGATATGATCGGTGATGCTTGGAAGAGTAAGGATTTTTCCGAGTATGATTGTGTTTTTCATGTGGCTGGTATCGCGCATTCCGACAACGGCAAGATCAGCAAAGAGAAGGAAAAGCTGTATTATGCTGTAAACACTGATCTTACTATTGAAACTGCGAAGAAAGCTAAAGCCGAAGGCGTTAAGCAATTTATTTTCATGAGCAGCGCAATAGTTTACGGCAACAGCGGACCTATTGGTAAAGGCAAGCGTATCACAAAGGATACACCTCTCAGACCTGCAAACTGCTACGGTGACAGCAAAGTACAGGCAGAGAACGGTCTGCGTAAGCTTGATGATGACAATTTCAAGGTCGTTATCCTGCGCCCTCCAATGATCTATGGCAAAGGCAGCAAGGGCAATTACCCGCTGATGTCCAAAATGGCACAGAAGCTGCCTGTATTCCCTTACGTCAAAAACAGACGCTCGATGCTTTACATTGAGAACCTGTGCGAGTTTATCCGACTGATGATCGAGAAAAACGAGCAGGGTACATTCTGGCCGCAGAATAAGGAGTATAGCAATACTTCAGAAATGGTCAAGATGATCGGTGCGGCTCACGGTAAGAACGTGCATCTGATCCACGGATTTGAGTGGGCATTGAAGATTCTGGGACTGTTCACCGGTCTTGTGTACAAGGCGTTTGGAAATCTGTATTATGACAGAAGTTTGAGCATATACAAAAGCAATTATAGAGTATGCAGTTTAGCAGAAAGTATAAAGCGAACTGAGGAATGAAAATGAATAAAAAACACATCCTGGTCATAACACAATATTTTTATCCTGAACAGTTCAGGATAAACGATATGTGCGCTGAATGGGTCAAGAGGGGCTATGAGGTCACAGTTGTTACCGGTTATCCTAATTATCCGCAGGGTGAATACTATGATGGATATGGCTGGTTCAGGCATACAAAACAGAAATGGAAGGGCGTAAAGATAATACGACTGCCGCTAACAGCAAGAAAACAAGGCTCTGTAAGACTTGCGCTGAATTATCTGTCATTTGTTATCTCAGGTTTAATCTGGGCAAAGACGACAAATGTTAAAGCCGATTATGTTTTTACATATGAAGTTTCTCCCATGACACAGGCGCTTGTTGGTGTATGGTATTCCAAAAGAAGAAAAATACCCAATTATTTGTACGTTACTGATTTATGGCCTGAAAACGTCGAGATTATAACGGGAATAAAAAGTAAGTGGATAATTACTCCAATTCAATGGATGGTAGATTACATATATAAAAGAAATAACCGTATATTGACTTCTTCTAAAAGTTTTATCAAATCAATCAGTAAACGGCGTATACCATTTAATAAGATAGAGTTTTGGCCTCAGTATGCAGAAGAGTTCTATAAACCAATTATTCATCCTCAATATAATGAAATACCCCAGGATGGTATTTTTAATATAGTGTTTGCAGGTAATATTGGTTATGCTCAAGGGTTAGGAATATTGGTTGATAGTGCTAAGCAATTATTATCAAAAGGCATTTTGGTTAGATTTAATATAATTGGAAATGGTAGGTATTTGCCTGAACTAAAGAAATTAGTTAAGGATAGTAAAACAGATGATTACTTTAATTTTATAGACAGAAAGAATCCTGAAGAAATCCCAAGTTACATTTCTTCTGCTGATGCTTCTCTTATTTGTCTATCCAAAAGTGAAGTGTTCTCTATTACAATACCTGCTAAAACTCAATCATGTATGGCTTGTGGTAAGCCAATATTGGTTTCGGCTGATGGTGAGGTTCAAGACATTATTAAAGAAGCTAAAGCCGGACTTGTAAGTGGATCAGAGGATGTTGATGCACTTACTAATAATATAGTATTACTTAAAAATACTAGTATAAATGAATTGAATGAAATGGGCAATAATGCATTAAAATACTATTCTGAAAACTTTGAAAAGAAGAAGCTGATGGATAGAATGGACAAAATACTAGAAGGGTCTTGATTATAATATGTCAACGTTTAATGGAGCTACTTTATTGATAACTGGTGGTACAGGAAGTTTCGGTCATACTGTACTTAAGCATTTTTTAGATACTGATATAAGAGAAATCCGCATATTCAGCCGTGACGAAAAGAAACAGGATGATATGCGCCATGAATTGCAGGCAAAGAATCCTGATACTGCAAAAAAAGTTAAGTTCTATATCGGAGATGTTCGTGATCCTCAGTCTATAAAAGATGCTATGCCCGGTGTTGATTTCATATTTCATGCTGCTGCATTAAAACAGGTACCTTCTTGTGAGTTTTTTCCTATGCAGGCTGTAAAGACCAATATTGAAGGAACAGATAATATGCTTCACGCTGCAATTGAAGCTGGTGTTAAGCGTGTTGTTTGTCTTTCAACAGACAAGGCAGCTTATCCTATAAATGCTATGGGTATTTCCAAGGCAATGATGGAACATGTTATTACCGCTAACGCTCGTGTAGCTGCAGAAAGAGGTAATACCGTTATTTGCTGTACTCGTTATGGAAATGTAATGTGTAGTCGTGGATCTGTTATTCCTTTATTTATAGATCAGATTAGAGCGGGTAATCCTATAACAATCACTAATCCAGAGATGACTCGTTTCCTTATGAACCTTGACGAGGCTGTCGATCTTGTTAAGTTCGCTTTTGAGCACGCTAATCCCGGGGATTTGTTTGTTCAAAAAGCTGATGCTTCTACAATAGGAGATCTCGCAAAGGCTGTTCAGAAGCTGTTTGGTGATACGGGAACAAGGATCATCGGCACACGTCATGGTGAAAAGCTCTATGAGACACTTCTTACACAGGAAGAGAGACTGCGTTCTGAGGACATGGGCGATTACTTCCGTGTCTCCGCTGATAACCGTGATCTCAATTATGATAAGTATTTCGTTAAAGGTCAAGTTCAGACTCAGGCTGATGAGGCATACACAAGCCATAATACTGTCAGACTTGATGTTGAGGGAACGATTAAAAAACTACTCACTACAGATTATGTTAATGAGCAGTTGAATATCGGGAAGTGAGTACATAACATGAAGTTTTTAATTCTTGGATGCAACGGTATGGCTGGTCATACCATTAGCTTATACTTGAAAGAACAGGGTCATGATGTATTTGGCTTTGATCTTCGCCCTTCCACTTTGATTGAAAGCACAACTGGAAACGCAATGGATTCCGCGTTTATAAAAGATCTTGTCGGCGTTAATAGGTATGACAGTATTATCAACTGTATTGGACTTCTTAATCAGTTCGCAGAGAACAATAAATCCAGCGCAGCTTATCTTAACGGATATTTTCCGCATTATCTTGCAGAATTGACAGAAGGAACAGATACTCAGGTAATACATATGAGTACAGATTGTGTTTTCTCCGGAAAGCGTGGGCAGTATACTGAAGATGATTTGCGTGACGGGGAGACCTTCTATGATCGTTCAAAAGCTCTTGGTGAACTGGAAGATGATAGGAATATAACTATGCGTAATTCAATCGTAGGTCCTGATATTAATCCAAATGGTATAGGACTTCTCAACTGGTTTATGAAGCAAGAAGATACGGTAAATGGCTTCTTAGGAGCAATCTGGACAGGACAGACAACTTTACAGCTTGCAAAAACAATGGAAGTTGCGGCTAAAACTAAGGCTCATGGATTGTTTAATACCGTACCTTCTGAAAGTATAAATAAATACGAATTGCTTAAGCTCTTTAATCACTACATGAGAAATGATAAGATCAATATCATTCCTGTTGATAAAACAGTAGCTGATAAATCTTTAAAACGTACAAGATTTGAATTTGACTATCTTATCCCTGATTATGAGCAAATGGTAGCGGAACTTGCTGATTGGATGAGAGCACATAAATCATTATATCCACATTATGAACTTTAATGGCGAGGATTTGAGGAGTAAAATACATGGAGATAAAGAAATTGCGTTTGATGACTATTGTCGGAACAAGACCTGAGATCATTAAAATGTCTGCAATCATTAAGAAAGCTGATCAGTACTTTGATCAGATACTTGTTCACACAGGTCAGAATTACGATTATGAGCTTAACAAGGTGTTCTTTGAAGATTTGGGTCTCAGAGAGCCTGATTACTATCTTGGTGTGGTTGGTGAGAATCTTGGTCAGACAATGGGTAATGTAATCTCAAAGTCTTATGAGCTTATGCAGGAAGTAAAACCAGATGCTATAATAGTGCTTGGAGATACAAACTCATGTCTTTGCGTTATTTCTGCAAAGAGACTCAAGATTCCGGTATTCCATATGGAAGCCGGAAACAGATGCAAAGATGAGAATCTGCCTGAAGAGGTTATTAGAAGAATTGTTGATGTTACCAGCGATGTCAATCTGTGCTATTCTGAACATGCCCGCAGATATATTCTTGATACCGGCGTAAAACCGGAGTATACCTATGTAGTCGGTTCTCCTATGGCAGAAGTTCTCTCTTCTTGTAAAGCTCAAATTGAAAACAGCACTATTCTTGAGACTCTTGGATTAAAATCTAACGGATATATACTGCTTTCAGCACATCGTGAAGAGAATATAGATATTGAAGAAAACTTCTTTAGCCTTATGAATGCTGTCAATGCTATGGCTGAAAAGTATGATATGCCTATTCTCTATTCTTGTCATCCGAGGAGTAAGAAATACATAGAAGCCAGAGGCTTTAAGTTTGACAGCAGAGTCATCCAGCACAAGCCGCTTGGTTTCTTTGATTATAACAAGTTGCAACAGAACGCTTTTTGTGTTGTTAGCGATAGCGGAACTATTCCTGAGGAAGGTGCATACTTCAAGTTCCCAGCTGTATCTATCAGAACAAGTACGGAACGTCCCGAAGCAATGGATAAGGGCGTTTTTACAATCGGTAGCATAACTACTGAACAGGTACTTCAGGCTGTTGATCTTGCTGTGTCTATGCATGCTAATGGTGATGATGCAGTTGATGTGCCGGGATATGTTGATAAGAATGTAAGTGTCAAGGTAATCAAACTGATTCAGAGTTATGTCGGTATAATAAATAAGATGGTTTGGAGAAAATGCAATGAGAATAGCGATTGTTGATGTTGCTGCTGAAAGTGGTGGAGCATTGTCAGTATTGATGGATTTTCTAAATTATCTTCATTCAATAGACGATGATAAGAATGAATACTATATATTTGTAAGCCAATCAATTGAAATTGAGAACAATAAGTTTCATGTTGTAATAAAACCAGAAATAAAAAAATCATGGTTTTGCCGATTAAAGTGGGAACTACTAGAAGCTAAAAAGGATTTTACTAAGTATAGAATAGATACAATTATTTCTCTTCAAAATACGGGTTTCTTTTTTCGTGGTTTTAGACAGATTGTTTATTTTCACAATGTATTACTTTTAGAGAGTAAAAAAAAGTATTCACTGTTCAATAAAGAAGAACGTAAGTTTGCGTTGTACACAAGATTAATAGCACCTTATACAATTAGAAGTATGAAATTTGCAAATACTATCATTTGTCAGACAAATACAGTAAAGAATAAATTACAAGTTTTTCTTCCCAAAATTAATAAGATTGTTATTAATCCAAATGTTCATATTGATGATGAATATATAAATACAGCGAGATTTCCCATAAAGGGGTTTATTTATCCGACGTCTGCGGTTCCATTTAAAAAAATAGAAGATATACTTAAATGTATAAAAATTAACAAAAAGTGGTTTTTATATAACAAACTTGAAGTAATTATTACACTAACAGGTAATGAAAACGAATATTCCAAACGAGTGTATAATTTTGCTAAGAAATTAGGAATTGTTAGTTTTATTGGTTATCAGTCAAGAAGCACGATTATTGAATATTATAGAAATTATTCACTCATAAATAATTCAGATATTGAATCTTTTCCGCTGCCATTTATGGAGGCTGCATTAGTTGGAACACCTATTGTATCATCTGCGCACGATTATGCCATAGAGATATTAAGCAACAATGAAGCGGCATTTTTATTTAAAACAGGCGATATGAATGAAATGTTTAAGTGCATGAAAAAAGCATTCGACTTTAGACCTTCTCATACTGTAGATTGTCACATGATTAAAGATAATACCTGGAAGAAAGTTTTTGACTTGTTATAATGGAAATGAATTAGTTTATGAAGGGTCTCATGTTTCTATTTATAGATGAAGAGAAGAATACGGATAATACCATAAGCGGTTTATACAATTAAAGAAAAAAATGGTTTTGTGATTTATGAAGCGTTAGCAGATATGTGTACCAATAATTTGAGACCAAACTCCGTGGAATGAATTTGAGGAAAACTATTATTTTAGTCTCAACGCGAATTCCACACGAATATAAGATGCTAACAGGTGATTTTGATGAAAAAAAATAATATAGATATATCGGCTAAATTGTTATTACTAATACTGTCATCCGCGGTTATGTATATTTTTCCGAATGTAAATGAATTACCATTAGTAGGTGGATATATTGTATTTCTAAGTATTATTTTCATAATTAAATCGTATAAGAATATTATGTCTTTTATTGTTGCATTATTTTTATTTTGGTTTAATTACAGTATAATCTTTGCAAATTACTTTCTTGATATGCATTCATTTTATCTTAGAGATTCGTACTCAGCAGTATCAGTAATAGGATTAAGAGTACTATTGATATTTAATTTGATTTTATGTTTGTTCACAAAAAATAGTGACAGCAAAAACTATGAAATAGCATGGAAATATAATAAGCCCGTTAGTGAGATAATCGCATGGGGCTATTTATTTCTTTTGACATTCATCCTGATCTTTGGATTTTCCCGACCAGCTAAGGAAGGTGGTCGAGGGTCACCTTCTACGATATACGAGTACTCTATAGTACTATTTATCGTTGGTTATTATTTCTTTCATTCAAACAAGTATTATATTAATTTAAGTTCTTTTCTCTTGATTTTATATGCTTTACAGAACTTGTATTACGGAGGTAGAATTACTGCCCTGCAAGAGTTGACAATTTTTTTTATTCTTTTTGTTCACAAGAAATCTAAGACTAATTTAAAAACAATGATTCCAGTTGTAATATTTTCGTTTATCATATTTACTGGAGTTGGACTTTTTAGAGCTAATTTTCGACTGTCAACCTCAACTATAAATGATATTTTTGAATCGAGCAATAATAAAGCATTAACTCTTGATACAGCATACTCTGCGTATTACACTTCCTTAACATTTATTAAAACCGAATCAATACTATCTTTACCAGAAAGATTAAGGATATTTATAAATTGGATATGTTCACAGTTGGTAGGAGGAAGTTTAATCAGAGAATCGAATGTTGCTCAAATAACAAGACGTTATTACATACATTATTATGGCGGTGTGCTTCCATTTTTCGGACATTTCTTTATGGGATACATAGGGACAATTTTGATAAGTCTTGTAGTTGCAAAATACATAAATGACTTGAAGTCTTTTTACAAAAAATCAGGTTTATCAAAATGTATTTTACTTTACTTTGTTGTCACAACTCCAAGATGGTTTTTGTATTCTCCGTCTCCATTATTTAGAGGAGCATTTCTAGTTTTTGTTGTGTATTATATTACTGAACAGTTCAATGCTTTTTTTATGAAACGACAATATATGAGAATGAATGAACGCGACAAATTACAATATGCCAAAGCTTAATCGAATAAAATGCTTTATAACTTAATATTAAACCCATTTTTACAGAAATATGCAATATGTTGCAATCATTAAAAAAGTCTCATTAGTTTACATTTTTTTGATACTTCCCCAAAACATAGCTAAGGAGAGTTAGAGTGAAACAATTTTATAAAGATTTTATCGGCAAAACAATAAATAGTCAAGAACAGTTGAAAATACAACTAGACATTCTGAAATATGTTGCAAGTTTTTGTGAAAAGAATGGGCTTCGATATTTTTTGGCTGATGGAACGCTACTTGGAGCTGTCAGGCATCATGGCTATATTCCTTGGGATGATGATATTGATATACGGATGCCAAGACCAGATTATGAAAAAATGTGTGAATTATTCAATTCAAAAGATAATGATGGAACATATCATTTAATTCAGCCTTCTGATGACGAAGCACAGCATTATTTTGTCAAGATTATCGATACTCGAACTATCAAGATTGAGCCCTATTTGAACTATAAATTTGGTCTGATTGGGATTGACATTGATGTCTTTCCAATTGATGGAGCACCATCAAATCCGAATGAGTATGATAAATATCAAAAAACAATTAGAGGATATAATAAAACGTATATGCTGAAAAAGAAGATTTTTTTTCGCAGGATGTTGACAATCGGAAAAGATTTCGTTAAAAATCGCTTCAAAGCTCATTTTTGTCCATTTATGAGTTTTAAGGCAGTTGCACGCAAAGTAAAACAATTATCAAATCAATATGATTTTGAAAAATCGGAATATGTGTGTCATATTGGTATCGGGGATAGATACCGATTTCCAAGATCAGCATATAGTGATTACAAAATGATGCAGTTTGAAGATACACAGTTTAGAATTCCTTGTGGTTATGATGAGATATTAACTGCTCATTATGGAGATTATATGAAATTGCCTCCTGTTGAAAAACAGATTACGCATCATGTCAATAATGCTTATTGGAAAAAATAATGAGGTGAATAGAATGTTAAACTTTACAGTAGGTCCAGTTATGTGCAGTGATGAAGTATGTGCGGTTGGCGGTGAGCAGGTTCCCTATTTCAGAACGCCGGAATTTTCAGAATTGATGCTGGAAAATGAAAAGCTTATGCTGAAGTTTTCCAAAGCGCCCGCAGGATCGAGAGTAGCTTTTATGACCAATTCTTCTACTGGATCGATGGAAGCGACAGTTATGAACTGTTTTACAGCATCGGATAAGGTGCTGGTTATCAACGGCGGTAGCTTTGGTCAGCGATTTGTTGAACTGTGCGAGATTCATGATGTTCCACACGATATTCTGAAGCTGAATCATGGACAGAAGCTTACCAAAGAAAGACTATATGAATACGACAACAAGGACTATACTGGATTGCTTGTCAATATTGATGAAACTTCTACCGGTGTCCTTTATGATTCGGAAATGATTGGTGAATTCTGTAAAAAGAATGATATCTTCTACGTTTGCGACTGTGTTTCGGCATTCCTAGCTGATACGTTTGATATGGCACACTGCGGTGCGGATGTAATGATAACCGGTTCGCAGAAGGTTCTTGCTTGCCCTCCTGGCGTTTCCATGATTGTTCTTGCTCCCAGGGCTGCGGAGCGTGTGACAAACGCAAATGTGAAGTCAATGTACTTCAATCTTGCAGATGTTCTCAAAAATATGGAACGTGGACAGACACCGTTCACTCCTGCTGTTGGTATACTTCGTCAGATAAACACACGACTGAAGGAAATTGAGGCAGCAGGTGGGGCAGATGCTGAAATTGCCCGTGTTGCAGCCCAGGCACAAGATTTCCGTGAGAAGATCAAAGAATTGCCATTTGAATTTGTATCTGAGTCTCCAGCTAATGGTGTTACATCGGTTCATCCGTTGAATGCAGATGCCTATGAGATTTTCATGGAACTTAAAGACCATTATGGAATCTGGATTTGTCCGAACGGCGGAGAAATGAAAAGTACTATATTCCGTGTTGGTCACATTGGTTACTTGAATCACGAAGACAATACTACGCTTATAAACGCTTTGAAAGATATGCAAAGAAAAGGTAAACTGTGAGAAAAACGTTTTTAATGGAGATGATATAGTGATCAAAGTAATTACATACGGAACATATGATATGCTCCATTATGGACATATTCGTCTACTTGAAAGAGCCAAAGCACTTGGTGATTATCTTATAGTTGGTGTAACATCTGATGACTATGATAAAACAAGAGGAAAAATTAATCTTCAGCAATCCTTGATGGAACGTGTTGAAGCAGTCAAAGCGATAGGTATTGCTGATGAAATAATAGTTGAAGAATACGAAGGTCAAAAAATAGATGATATCCGCCGTTATCAGGTCGATATTTTTACTGTTGGTTCTGATTGGGAAGGCAAGTTTGACTATCTTAATGAATACTGCAAGGTCGTATATCTTCCCCGTACTGAGGGCGTATCAAGCTCTGAAATACGAGCTGAAAAGAGAAAGCTTAAAATTGGAACCATCGGCGGAAAAGGACTGTGTTCAAAATTCAAAAGAGAAATGCAGTTCGTGAACGGTGTTGAGTATCAGGAATGTGGTAATGATTTTAAAAACGTTGATGCGGTATATATTGCAACACATCCCGAAAGACACTATGCCGATGTTAAGAGAGCGCTGGAACTTGGGAAGCACGTCATCTGCGAGTCACCTATTGCACTCAAAGTTGGTGAATGCAGAGAGCTTTTGAATCTGGCTCATGAAAAAGGTCTTATTTTGACTGATGCGATTAAAACTGCATATTCTACTGCTTATTCAAGGTTGCTTGTTGTTGCAAAAAGCGGTAGGATAGGTGATATTATATCCGTGGATTCAGTATGTACAAGCTTGAGTGATAATGTATATGATGAAAATGTCGATTTGTCACGTAAACAAAATAGTATATGCGCATGGGGACCAACAGCTATGCTTCCAATTTTTCAGTTGCTTGGGACGGAGTATAGATCAAGTAATATTATTACTCAAATTATTGACAGTAATATAAACTTTGATGGATATACTAAAATTGATTTCGTTTATGATAAGGCTGTTGCATCTGCAAGAGTAGCAAAAGCAGCAAAGGCCGAAGGTGAACTCGTTATTACTGGTACCAAGGGATACATTTATGTTCCTGCACCTTGGTGGAAAACTGATTATTTTGAGATTCGATTTGAAAATCCAGCTGATAATAAAAGGTATTTTTATCAGTTAGATGGAGAGGGAATTAGGTATGAAATAGTTGCGTTTGCAAAATCGGTAGAAAGTGGACGAGATAATTTCTATATCAATAATTCTATATCGTCAGAAATCTCTAAGACAATAGAAAAGTACAATTCTAATGATTACATTGAAATATGAAAAGGAATAACAATGAATAATGCAAAAGAATTAAGTCCGGAACAGTTTAGAAAAATGCAGCTGACAGAACTCGATATGCTTGTTGAGTTTGACAGGGTGTGCCAGAAGAATAAGATCAGATATGTTTTGTTTGGCGGAAGTCTTCTTGGTGCGGTGCGTCATAAAGGATATATTCCATGGGACGATGATGCGGATATTGGAATGCTGCGTGAAGATTACAATAAATTTAAACGTCATATAAACGAATTGAATCCGGATATTTGTTATTTCCAGGATCATGATACAGACCCAGAGTATAGATGGGGATATGGGAAGTTGCGTAGAACAGGAACGAAATATGTTCGTGTTGGTCAGGAACATCTGAAATGTAAGACGGGTATATTTGTTGATGTATTTCCTATGGATGATATTCCTTTGTCAGTATTTGGACAGATACTACAGGATTTGCATTGCTTTTGTCTAAGAAAGATTTTATGGTCCGAAGTTGCTAAATACAACACAAAAGGCTTTTGGAAGATATGGTTCACTCTTTTATCGAAGATTCCTGTTTCATTTGCATTTGATCAGTATAAGATTTATGAGAAAAAGAGCAGAAATCGCACTCCCAACAGAGTGAGATGTCTTTCTTTCCCGGCTACAGGAACCTTGTATAAGAAAAACCCTATCAACGAGCGTTATGGAATGCCAAAATCATGGTTTACAGAAAGAAAGAAATATTTCTTTGAGGGAAAGTATTTTTTCAGTTCTCGTGACTTTGATACGGTGTTAAAGTATATTTACGGAGATTATATGGAAATTCCAGATGAAAAAGGCAGAGAACAGCATTCGCCGTTTTCGGAAATAAAGTTTCCTGAAGAATAAACAAGAAGGAGAAATAGAATGATAGTAAAATGCAAGCAGTCAGACATTGATCTGATCTTATCTTATATAGGCAATGATTATCCAAAATGCCTATATCTCTTTCTTAATGTAAATAAATATGGTTTGGAACACGGCAGAATTGAAGCGTTTATCCAATACTGCAAGGGTGATATCAGTTCTGTTATGTTGCAGTATTACTCTTGTTTACACATCTATTCAAAGGATAATTATTTTGATAATGAAGAACTGACCGACTTCATTTTCTCTAAGAAAGAACTGACTATGCTTTATTGTGAAGCTTCAACCGCTGATAAGATTGCTTCAAACCTTTCCAAAAAGACAGACAAACAATTTTCTGTTACAAAGGGGTGGGTAGCTCAAATAAATGCTCTTAAAACAACTCCTAATGGTCTGGCAGAAAAGGCTGAGAGTAAAGATTTTGAACAGATTGTCAAAATGATCTATGATGATGAGGATATCGGGAGATCGTATAAATATGATGAACTGGCAAAACAGCTTGAAGAAAGAAATAAAGAAGGGTATTCACGGAATTTAGTTATCAAGGATAATGAATTAGTAATAGCACACGCTTGTACAAATGCAGAATTTGAAAATGTGTCTGTTGTAGCAGAATTACTTGTCAGGAAAGAATATCGCAGGCAGGGTCATGCTTCAGAAATATGGGGAGATATCTGTAAAGAGTTGCTGGAAGAAGGGAAAGAGGTCTATTCATTTTATTATTCGTTTGAATCTCGTGCTTTACATAAGAAACTTGGTTTTGAAGAGGTTTGTGAGTGGTCTAAAATAGTATTCTAACGTTAATAGGTGGATAATATGAATGAAGAAAACAAAAAAATATGGGCAGTTGAGCTTGATCTCCTTGAAAAACTAAAGGATATTTGTAATAAGTACGGTTTGAAATACTGTGCAAGTTCCGGAACTTTACTTGGTGCAGTACGTCATAAGGGTTTTATTCCCTGGGATGATGATATTGATGTTTTTCTTCCGTGGGCGGATTACAAAAAGTTATTGGAAGTAGCACCAAAAGAATGTTCCTATCCGTTCTTCTTTCAGAGTTTTCTGAATGAAAAGGACGGTGAAACAAGTGCTAGTAGACTTAGAAGAAGTGATACTACTGGTTTTACAAAATGGGAGTATGAAAATGTCGGTGCTGACTATGACAAAGGTATTTTTATTGACATTTTTCCGCTGTTCTATGTTCCTGAATCTAAGGCTGATCAGGCTGCTCAAAAGGAAACCATTATGTTTTTCTGGAAATGCATTAGAGGACATGACGCATTAGTCCAAATTAACAGAGGAAAAACACCAAACCCAGACTATGAAAAGTACATAATGTATTATAAATGCGTAAGTGAATCAATGACAATCACGGATATCAAATGGGCCTATCTAAACGCTTGTGCAATTGATGATAAACCTACATCGATAGTAGGTGCAACTTCTTCTCGTGTGCATTTAGATTCTCTTATGTGGGAAACAGCACTCTATGACGAGTATATTGATTTACCATTTGAAAATACGACAATCAAAGTGCCAAAATACTACGAGGCTGTTTTGGATAAACAATATGGCGATTGGAGAACACCCATTGAAAATGGATCTCGGCATGAAATGATTGTTATAGATACTGAAACACCTTGGAGAAAGTATATGAAGTAGATTTATTATAGTTTTTTTGTTCAGTGTATTAAGTAGGAGGTGGAATTTGGATGATCAGTATAATTGTTCCTGTATATAATACTTCGCAGTTCCTTGATAGATGTTTGCAGTCTTTAGTGTCACAGACATATAAAGATATTGAGATTATCCTTATTGACGATTGTTCTACTGATAATTCAGCAGAAATAATGCGTCAATGGGAAACCAAAGACGATAGAATAAAAGCGATATATAAAAGTGAAAACACAGGAGTTAGCGATTCTAGGAATCGTGGACTAAGCATTGCAAATGGAGATTTTATTGGATTTGTCGATAGTGATGACTGGATTGATCCGAATATGTATTTCAAAATGAATGAATCTTTAATTAAATTTGATGCTGATATTGCTATATGTTCAACAAGAAAAGTTTATTCTGATAGAAATGAAGATTTATTAGTGCCAAATAATGAATCATGTATATCAAGAGAAGAAGCTTTTTCTACTTGTTTAAAGTATCTTGGTCGTGGATCAAATAATATGTTTCTGTGGAACAAATTATTCAGAAAAAATATTTTTGATACTATTCCTAATTTTCATACTGATATACGATATTGCGAAGATATTTTATGGGTAACAGAGGCATTTTGCAAAGCAAGAAAATTTGTTCTGTGCTCAGACATTGGATACTATTACAGATGCCTTAGAGAAGGCAGTTCAATCAATCTGCTAAATAATGGAATCACCGATCCGATAAATGCATATAACTTGATTTGCAAAGAATTGATCAATCATAATATAAGTTGTTCAAATGCTGCATACCAAAGAATGATTGATTACAAAGATATCTTATTTAGAAATGCTGCAAAACAAGGAAATATAAAGATGTTTCGAATAGGGGCAAATAAATACAACAGGCATTTATTTCGTTGGCTTTGGAGAGAAAAGAATTATTATGCATTAAAATGGGTAGTTCGTAAGGAGATATCTATATTATATTATTCTATTATTTTGATAATTAATAAAGTTAAATATTTTTTCTGTTCGTGAATATAGTGACTATAAATTCGTAGTAACAATCGGGTCAATGGTAATTAGGATATATATGGTAACAAAAAATAGTTAAAGAAAAAGACGGCAGGATGTTGATATGAAAAAGATTGCTATTCTAACCATTACTGATGGACAAAATTATGGAAATCGCCTTCAGAACTATGCTCTTCAAAAAGTTTTGACTGGCTTAGGTTATGATGTTGAAACAATTCAGAGAAGAACGTGGCGTGACCTAAGAGGAATAAAGAAATATAAGCAGCTTATTAAAAATATGATAAAGAGTGTATTGGGTTATCCTAGTTGCAGGTTCCGCAAGCTACGTGTCAGGTCGTTTGATAAGTTTAATAAAAGATATTTAAAGTTCTCAGACGTTGTTCTATGCGATAATCGTTATCCCAGCGGTCTGTCAAAAAGATACGATTATTTTGTTGTAGGCAGCGATCAAGTATGGAATGCGGGATTCAGGATAATATATGAGGATATAAAGAATCATCTGGCTTATTTTGCAGAATCCCAACAGAGAATATCATATGCAGCAAGCTTTGGGACAAATTGTATTGCATCCGGATATGAAGATATCTTTAAAGAGGAACTGCCGAAATTTAAGGCCGTTTCGGTAAGAGAAATAAGCGGTGTGAAGATAGCTAGAGAATGCGGTGTTGAAGCAACCGTCGTAATCGACCCGACAATGTTGCTGACTAGCACACAATGGCTTGAGATTGCTAAGAAGCCATCATACATAGAGGATGAACCTTTCGTAATGACTTATTTTCTTGGCGGCAGAGATGATGAACTAAAGGATTATATACGAAGGATATCTGAAGGTAAAAAAATTGTAGATCTTGAGATAGAATCTGTTACAGATGATAAAATAAGCTCTATAGATGTATATTGCTCTGCGCCTGATGAATTTGTGTGGTTGGCAGCAAACGCCGATTGTATTATTACAGATTCTTTCCACGCAACTGTGTTTTCAATCCTTTTTCACAGACCTTTCTGCGTATTTGAAAGAAAGGCTATTAATAAAAGCTACAAAATGGGCAGTAGATTAGATACTTTGTTAGGGCTTTTTCATTTAGATAGATTTCATGACAGTAATAGAAGTTTTTCAGTAATCCCTGAAGAATATGTAACTGATGAAATAGAACAAATCCTAATGACTGAGAGAAAAAAATCTATGGAATTTTTAAGGAGTGCATTATCTGAATGAAGATTGAGCGAACCAAAAATGCAGCAAGAAATATTGTTTGGGGAATTATAGAAAAAGTAGCTTCATTATTACTACCATTTGCAGTAAGAACAATAATGATTAAAGCTCTTGGTTCTGAATACTTAGGATTAAGTAGTTTGTTTACATCAATTCTATCTGTTCTCAGTATTTCAGAACTCGGAATAGGTACGGCTATTGTATTCAGTATGTACAAGCCAATCGCTGAAGATGATAATGATATGCTTTGTGCTTTGCTTAATGCATATAGAAGTGTGTATAGATTGATTGGAATAATAATTCTTTTTGCAGGAATAGCCATTACCCCATTTCTTCCTAAACTGGTAAAGGGCTCAGTTCCTTCAGATGTAAGTTTGTACGCTCTGTATTTTATCTATTTGTTTAATACTGTTATTAGCTACTTTTTGTTCTCATATAAGGCTGCATTGTTTTCTGCATTTCAGAGAAATGATTTAGTATCTAAGCGCAGTTTTGTAATAAATCTTGTTAGCAACATATATAAAATTGTTGTATTACTCTTGTTTCACAATTATTATATATATGTTATTGTTATTCCAGCAGCTACTATTGCAACAAATTTATTGAATGCATATTTAGCTAATAAAATGTTTCCTGATATACAGTGTAAAGGTGTGTTACCAAAGGAAACTAAGGATGGAATAAAGAAAAGAATAATTGGACTTATGTCATTTAAGATCTACAATGTTGTTTTTGCATCAGTAGACAGTATAGTTATTTCGTCTTTTCTTGGATTGACACCCCTTGCAATATATAATAATTACTATTATGTACAGAATTCATTAGTTGGATTTTTAGTGATACTTACATCATCAATAACTGCTGGTGTAGGTAATAAAATGGTAACTAACAGCAAGGAAGATAATTATTCAGATTTCAAAAAAATCACGTTTGTTAATGGCTGGATATGCAGCTTGTGTGCAGTTTGTATGTTTTGCTTATATCAGCCGTTCATGGTGTTATGGGTCGGAAAGGAACTGGTATTTCCATTCAGTACAATGACACTGATGGTTTTTTATTTTTTGCTTCCAAGAATCACAACGATCCAGTATACCTATAGGGAAGCTGCTGGTTTATGGTGGGAAGACCGTTTCAGACCATTGATTGCGACTGTCGTAAATCTGAGCACCAATCTGATACTCGTTCAGATTATAGGAATGAACGGAGTTATCATTTCTACACTTATCTGTACTGTTTTTATTAATGTTCCGTGGGGAGCAATTGTGCTATTTAAGAAGTATTTTAATATGTCTCCCAGAGAATATTTTTATCATATAGCTTTCTATCTTTTGATCACTTCTTTGGCGGGAGTTATTACTTATTCATTGTGTTGTATCATACCACTTAAGGGAATCGTTAACCTAGCGATTAGAAGTGTATTTTGCCTGATAATACCAAATGTGGTTTTCTGGATATTCTATCATAAAAGAGAAGAATACTCATTTGCTGTAGGATTGGTTTGCAGAATAAAAAAGCATGTACTTAAATAATGAATGTAATATGCTTTAAATAGTCGGATTAATATGATAGCGTAGATAGCTGTAAGTTACGGAGGAAATAAATATATGGGAAAGTATTCTGTAGAAAAAAGTATTCAGATTCTTATTGCAATATTAAAGGCAAATAACATAAGAAAGGTTATTGTCAGTCCCGGCACAACAAATATCAGCTTGGTTGTAAGTATGGTGAACGACGGAAGCTTTGAAATGTATTCTGCTGTAGATGAGCGAGGTGCAGCATATATTGCCTGCGGTCTTGCATCGGAAAGCGGAGAACCCGTTGTTATTACTTGCACAGGTTCAACTGCATCCAGAAATTACTACCCAGGACTGACCGAAGCGTTTTATCGCAAATTACCTATCCTTGCAATTACTGCTTCTCAGGATTTTGTTCGTAACGGAAATCTAAGTCCCCAATTCATTGATAGAACTCAGCAGCCCAAAGACAGCGTTTTGCTCAGTGTCCAGATTCCAATTGTCAGAAATTCAGCTGATGAATATGATGCTACAATTAAGATCAACAGAGCTGTAACGGAGCTTTTTCACCATGGCGGCGGACCTGTACATATTAATCTAGCTTCGAGCTATACTAATGATTTTTCTGTTGAAGAATTACCAAGTGTTCATATAATTAATCGACATACATATAGTGACCAAAAACAATATCCCAAAATTGAGCTGGGTAAAAAAGTTGGTATAATTATTGGAAATCATAAAACATTCAGTGTGCAGTTAACAGAAGCAATCGACAATTTCTGTGCAATATACGATGCAGTGGTGATCGTTGATCACAGCAGTCACTATTGGGGAAATTACAGAGTTCTTCCTACAATTCTTACTTGCCAGGGAGCTCATAACTCTAAATTGTTTGATTTTGAATTATTGATCCATATTGGTGAGGCACACGGTGATTATTATACTGAACCATATATGAAGCGTGCGAAAGAAGTATGGCGCATAAGCGAAGATGGCGAGATAAGGGATACATTTGGGGTATTAACCAATTTGTTTGAAATGACGGAATTACACTTCTTTGATACATATAACAAAAACTTTCAAGAAGTGAATCCTAAGCATGATCAAAGAGATCTGTTTTATAAAGAAATAAATGATATATATGATCAAATTCCAGAGCTGCCTTTTTCAAATATATGGATTGCTCAGCAAATTATTCCCCAATTTCCTTCGGATGCTTGTTTGGAATTAGGAGTTAGCAATACCATGAGATCATGGACATTTTTTGATTTCAAATCGGAAGTCTATGTTTTGGCTAACACAGGATGTCGTGGAATCGATGGAGCTATTCCTACATTGGTCGGAATGTCACTTGCAGATCCTGAAAAAATACATTTTGCGGTCATGGGTGATTTGACGTTCTTTTATAGCTTTAATGTTCTTGGAAACCGACATATTGGTAAGAATTTAAGAATTTTGTTGGTCAATAATGGATGTGGCGAAGAATTCAATATATACTCAAATAGGGCATATAAAATATATGATGGCGATCACGAAAAAATTAATGAGTTTATCGCAGCCGGAAATCAAACCGGAACCAGATCAAAACAATTAGTGAAACATTTTGCAGAAGATATTGGAATGAAATATATGACTGCATCAAATAAAGAAGAATTCACGCAATTATTGCCGGAATTTTTAAATACTGAGTCTGAAAGCGACTCCATTATTTTTGAAGTCTTTACAGATGTTGATGAAGAAAATACCGCATTAAAACTCATAAGAAATATAAGAATTGATACATCATCAGCTATAAAAGGGAAAATCAAAAGTTTATTGGGAAGAAAATAAGATTATTTAAAGGGAATTCGAATGAAAGTATTATTACTAGGCGGAACCGGAGCAATGGGAACACATGTCATTGACTTCCTTAAGAAAAAAGATAAAATTGAAATAGTTGTTTCTTCACGTTCTGCAAGAAAAGCTAATGATAAAGTTACATATGTCCAAGGTAATGCTAAAGACATTACATTCCTAAAAGAATTGTGCAAACAGCATTGGGATGCTATTCTAGATTTTATGGTTTACACAACATCAGAATTGCAAAGTCGAATTGACTTACTATTATCTTCTACAGTTCAGTATTTATTTTTCAGTTCAGCAAGAGTATATGCTGATTCATCAGACCTAATAACAGAGGACAGCCCCAGATTATTAGATGTTTGTACAGATCAAACATATTTATCTACAGATGAATATGCACTTGCAAAAGCACGAGAAGAAAATATTCTCTTTTCTCATAAGAATAAAAACTGGACAATTATCAGACCAAGCTTAACTTATGGCGAGAATCGCTTACAGTTGGGTGTTTATGAAAAAGAAAATTGGCTGTATCGAGCGTTACATGGTAGATCTATTGTTTTTTCAAAAGATTTGATGGAAAGGTACTATACTCTTTCTTATGGAAAAGATGTAGCTGAAGGAATTGCAGCACTTGTAGGCAATAAAGACGCGGTAGGAGAGGTCTTTCATATTGTTCAGGATCAGTCATTTCAGTGGAAAAACATATTAGAGTTATATGTAGCTGAGATTGAAAAAGTTACCGGAAAGAAACCTAATGTTGTATTAACTGAGAAGTCAACAAATTTAAAACTGGAATATAAAAAGTATCAAGTTATATATGGCAGATATTTCAACAGGCATTTTGATAATTCTAAAATCAAAAAGTTTGTTGATACCTCAAATTGGTTGCAACCTGATGATGGCTTGGTACAATGCCTTGATACGTTTTTAAAAGAGCCTGTATATCAGAATATTGATTGGAATGTAGAAGTATTGCTTGATAAGGCAGCACATGAATTTACTCCAATAAAAGATATAAAAGGCAAAAGAGCAAAACTAAGCTATCTAAAGCATAGATTTATATGATTGTTTACACTTTGTATTTATATAAACGATTGACACAGGAGGATAACCCGTGTATGCTGCAACAGAGCAGAACAGAACAGAACAGAACAGAACAGAACAGAGTAATACTATTCAATTATTCAGAGGACTTTCAATAATAGCTGTTGTATTTATACACAACACGCCTTCCGGAATAACACAGGTTTTTGTAAGACCATTTCTTAACTTTTCTGTAGGTTTATTCTTGTTTCTTAGCGGATTTCTAACTGATCCCAATAAAATTTCAATAAAGAAAAGACTTAAAAAAGTCTTAATACCCTATGTTATATGGACTGCTGTTTATGTGATTTTATATAATTATCAATCACCAGGCTCCATTCCCTTGCTATTCTTTAAAAACTTGATTACGGCAAATTCAGCTGCGATGATGTATTATATTGCAGTATACTGTCAGTTAACTTTGTTAGTTCCAATAATCAACAAGTTTGCAAATTCAAAATATAAATACTGGTTCCTTTTGATTTCTCCAATTGAAATAATAGTAATGCGAACACTCCCTATACTGTTTAGATTTCAATTTCCTAATATTATAACATCAATTATGCATATCTCGTTTGTGGGATGGTTTGAATATTACTATCTTGGATATCTTATTGGTAATAAGAAATTAGAGTTGTCAAGTATAAAAATACGAAAGATGTATTTTCTACTAGCTTTTTCGATACTATTTCAGTATGGAGAAGGTTTCCTTTTTTACTCATTGGAAAGTGATAAATGTGGAACTCAATTGAAGCTCAGCAGCTTGGCTACAGGAATTGTTATTTGCTTGATTAGCTGTTGCTTTATTACTAATGGAAAGAAATATAACTGTACCGCTATAAAGAATCTTGGCGATAAATCATTTGGTATTTATTTATCACATATGGCTATTATGCGTTTGTTAGGATTGATCCCCTTTTATTCGGAATATGTTGTATTTCCAATAAATGCTGGTATTATCATCATGTTTTCATATTTATTTGCTATTATTAGTAGTAGCATTCTTGCAAAGAATAATTATATTTGGAATGTGTAAGAATATATATTGCCAAAAAGTTGGTTTATATAAATATAAGAAATACTGAGGTTAGAAAAAACTGTTATTATCCATGGGTCGTCATTTGATTATGTCATCTCTTTCTTTGGCAATCTTATGTTGAATAACCCGTAAATAATAAGACTATTTAAGACGCTAACGTAGTAAATTGATATGACCGTTGCCTTGTTAATGTTGAGGATAAGTTTTATACCAGAAATTTGTTAAGGAGAGATTAACAATGTACAAAACATCTGATCTATATGATCTTGAACATACCTTAGCTAAGGACTACCTGAGCCAGTTCACCTACCCCTGGGAAGTTCTCAGCGGCATAAAGGATTTTATCATTGAACTCGGCAAGACCCTCGACCCCAACGAATATGAACAGCGTGAGGAAGGCGTGTGGGTACACAAGACTGCAAAGGTTTTCCCGACTGCGTATCTCGGTGCACCTTGCATAATCGGACCGAATACCGAAGTGCGTCACTGTGCGTTCATTCGTGGTTCTGCACTGGTGGGTGCTGACTGCGTTGTAGGCAACAGCGTTGAACTAAAAAACGTTATACTTTTTGACCACGTTCAGACTCCGCACTACAATTATGTTGGAGACAGCATTCTCGGTTATTTCAGCCACATGGGCGCTGGCTCTATCACATCGAACGTGAAGTCCGATAAAAAGAATGTCATTGTCCGAGATGGCAGCGAGAAGGTTGAGACCGGTATCAAGAAGTTTGGTGCGATGATAGGCGACTATGTCGAGGTTGGCTGTAATGCCGTCTGCAATCCGGGTACTGTCATCGGTAGGAACAGCAATGTTTATCCGACTTCTTGCGTACGTGGTGTTGTGCCTGCTGATTCGATTTGGAAGGATAATGGAGAGATCATACATAAGGAAGATAGATGCTAAGAGGTGTCTATGAACAAATATGACTACAAACAGAATGCATACTATATGCTTTATCTTATAAGATGTGTTTTGCATGATAAAATTCCCGAAAAACAGAAACTAGATAAGATAAATTTGTCTCAGCTTTACGAAGTTGCGCAAACTCATTCTTTAACTGCAATTACAGCGTATGCAATTGACTCTTCAAATATAATTGATGAACGATTTAAGGAAGCAAAAAGCAAGGCAATACGAAAATCAATATACTTTGAAATAGAGCGAGCAGCGGTTCTAGCTGAACTTGAGAAAAATGAGATATGGTATATGCCGCTGAAGGGGATCATCTTGAAAGACTACTACCCTAAAAGTAGTATGCGTGAAATGTGCGACAATGATATCTTGTTTGACAATTCACGAATTGAAGATGTCAAACAGATAATGAGTTCCCAGCGCTTTGAGATGAAGTACGATGATAACGGTCATGATTTGGCGTTTTATAAAGAGCCTGTCTGCAATTTTGAAATGCATACCGAGTTATTTGGCGATGGTCACGATCAGAGAATGAATGATTATTATTCTGCTGTAAGATCACGCTTGATAAAAGATTCGGATAACTCTTTTGGATATCATTTTTCAAATGAGGATTTTTATGTATTCATGATTGCACATGAGTATAAGCATTTTTATAATGCTGGAACGGGCTTGCGCTCACTACTTGATACCTATGTTTTTATAAAGGAATTCAATACATCATTAGATTGGAAATATATTAACGTTGAATTGAGCAAGCTCGGAATAAATGATTACGAACAAAAGAATCGAAATCTTGCCTTCAAATTATTTCATGGTGTTAAACTTAATAGTGAAGAAAAGGAATTTCTTGATTATTTCATTTTTTCTGAAACATATGGCAATAGCCAGAATAGAGTGAGAATACAGCTCAAAGCAAAATCTAATAATAGATTTAGATACATATTTGATAGAATAGCAATTCCAATGGATTCCATAAAAAGGTCATTTCCAACGTTTTACAAATATCCCATATTATTGCCAGTATTGCCTGTATACAGAGTATATCGTAGTTATAAGTCACATAAATCAGGTGTAATATCTGAACTAAGAGTTCTATTTAGGCTATAATCCTAAATCTCTTTTTCAGGGCTTTTACAATGAGAGCAGGAGGTAAATCACATGGCAATGCACCTATATCCCCACAATCTAATAGCATACACATCCGCAGTTCATATGCTTTCCGAGCGTGGCAAAGCCGCTGTGATTCACCCCACAGGAACAGGCAAATCTTTCATAGGTTTCAAGCTCTGCGAGGACAACCCCAATAAAACTATTTGCTGGCTCTCTCCGTCAAGATACATCTATCAAACACAGCTTGAAAACCTTGCTGAGACTTCCGATGGCTATCAGCCAGAGAATGTTAAGTTCTATACCTATGCAAAGCTGATGAATGTCAGTGAGGAAGAAATCGCTGAGATACAGCCCGACTACATAATACTTGACGAATTTCATAGGTGTGGCGCAGAGCTTTGGGGCGCAGGTGTTGATGCTGTTCTAAGAGCATATCCCGATGTTCCTGTGCTTGGTCTGTCTGCAACTGCTATCCGCTATCTCGATAATCAGCGTGATATGACCGATGAACTGTTTGACGGAAATGTTGCAAGTGAAATGACGCTTGGTGAAGCTATCGTGCGTGGTATCCTCAATCCTCCGAAGTACATTCTGTCCGTGTTTTCTATCCAAAAGGACTTGGATAAATACGAACAGCGAGTTCATAATGCCCGATACAAGAAAATGCGTGATGAAGCTGAGGTATACCTTGAAGCACTTCGCCGTGCTTTGGATCATGCCGAAAAGCTTGATGTGATGTTCGATAAGCACATGGAGGACAGAACGGGTAAGTATATCGTTTTTTGTGCCAACCGTGAACACATGGACGATATGATCGGCAAGGCGAAGGAATGGTTTGCAAAGGTCGATAAAAGACCTCACATCTACAAAGTATATGCAAGCAATCCTGAAACAAGCAAGGCATTTGCAGATTTTAAGTCAGACAGATCAGAACGTCTTAAACTGCTGTACTGCATTGATATGCTCAACGAGGGCGTTCATGTGGAGGATATTTCTGGCGTTATTCTGCTGCGCCCTACGGTCTCACCTATCATATATAAACAGCAGATCGGGCGGGCGCTTTCGGCAAGCAAGTCGAATATGCCCGTCATATTCGATATAGTCAATAACATTGAAAACCTGTACAGCATTGATACCGTCAAGGATGAAATGCAGACTGCGATACAGTATTTCTACAAACATGATGGTTCGGGAGTGGTTGTCAACGAAAACTTCGAGCTTATTGACAAGGTTGCCGATTGCAAGAGCCTGTTTGAAGCGTTGGAGGGTACACTTTCTGCTTCATGGGACATAATGTACGAAAAGGCTAAGGAGTATTATGAGCAGTACGGTGATCTTGAAATACCGAAGGATTATTACACCGAGGACGGTTACAGTCTCGGTATTTGGATAATTACCCAAAGGGGAAACTATCGCGGCACAACATTAAATTCCGTTCCGCTGACACAGGTTCAGATAGACAAGCTGACAGCTATCGGAATGCGCTGGCAGAGCATCAACGAGCTGTCATGGGAACGGTATTTTGAAGCTGCGGAGCAGTATTACAATACTCACGGCGATCTTCTTCCTACGGCCGCTTTTGTTGATGAAAACGGTATAGATCTAGGACGCTGGCTGCAAAATCAGCGGACAGCCCGAAAGAACGGCGTGACAAAATGGGGACTGACCGAGGAACGGATAGCGCGTCTTGACGGTATCGGAATGGTCTGGGACGTTTTTGATTATCAGTGGGAGGAGAATTTTTCAGCTGCTGTGCGTTATCACAGGCAGCACGGCGATCTTGAGGTGCCGCAGAAATATGTTGACAGCGAAGGCTTTTATCTTGGCAGATGGCTTTCAAAACTGCGTTTGAACCGCAAAAACGGTACAGAAACTTTGACCGAAGAACAGAAAGCAAGGCTCGATGCTCTCGGAATGTGCTGGGAGGACAGGTTCGAAAGGCGTTGGAACAATAATTTTCGTGAGCTTTGCAAATACTATGATGAACATAAAACGCTGACAGTTCCGGCGCAGTTCAGAACCGAAAGCGGTGCGAATCTATACGCTTGGATAAAAACTCAGCGTGTTAAATTCAGTGAGGGCAGGCTTTCTGATGAACAGTTTAAAAAGCTGAATAGCATAGGCTTCGATTTTACGATCACCGACATTTGGGAAGAAAATTTTGCTTTTGCAAAAAAGTATTTCGAGGAACACGGCGATCTTAATATTCCTGCCACGGATAACAAAGGCATCACAGTAAGAAAATGGCTTCTTCGGCAGAAAAAATATGCAGATGCTCCGGATTCAGCAAGGCTGTCGCATGAGCAGATCGAAAAGCTGCGTTCAATAGGTCTTTTTGATGAGCTTTCCCATACCGACAGGCTTTGGTTTTCACGTTACGGAATGGCTAAGGCTTTTTATGCGGAGAACGGTCATTTGAATGTCCCAAAGGATTGTATTATTGACGGTTTCAATCTCGGAACGTGGGTGCAAACTCAAAAGCAAAAGAACAAAAAAGGTGTGCTTTCACAGGACAAAATTGACCTGCTAAACAAACTGGGAATGAATTGGGAAAGCCTTGCCGAAATAGATAATTCTCGTCTGTACAAAACAGGTTTTGCTCATCTTGAAAAATATATCGCAGAAAATGGTTTGGGCAACGTAAGAGCGAATACTGTCTGCGAGGACGGCTATGCCCTCGGAAACTGGTTGACGAATTGCAGAAGCCGATATAAGGCGGGTGAGCTTGCGGAGCAGTATGTCAAACGTTTCCGACAGCTGCGATTTCCGCTTGATGATAATGACCGCTGGGAATATCGCTTTCAAGAGGTCAAGGCATATTTTGATGAACACGGCGGAATACAACTGCCCGAAAAGCTGATCGGTGATGACGGCACAGACCTTTCGCTGTGGCTTGCAAAACAGCGCAGAGCCTATCCAAAAGGCGATCTTTCCGATGAACAGATGCACAAAATGGACGAGATTGGCTATCCGTTCAAGCCCGAAGTTTCGCCAATAGCTGCCGCAAACCGCAAGAAGTGGCAGGAAAAGTATGATGTTGTAAAAGAATTCCTTGAACTACATAAAGGCGAGAAACTCGATCCCGAGGTGGAATACAAGGGCATAAAGATAATCGAATGGATACGTCAGCAACGGAACTTTATTCAGAACGGCGTTTTCGATGATGACAGAGTGGTGCTGTTCAATGCACTCGGCTGGCAGTCTGTACTTGATAACCTTGTTTCGCACTGGGATATCATGTATGAAGCAGCAGTCAAATTCTATTCCGAAAACGGATATGATGCCAAGATAGAAAAAGGGATCATAGTTGACGGTACTGAGCTTTTTAACTGGATCTACTCGGAAAAGAAGATAGTAAATGGTAATTCCAAGGTCAAGCGAACTCCCGAACAGCTCGAAAAGCTGAAAGCTATCGGCATCGAACCTCAGACCATCGACAGATTTGAAAAGCAATGGCTTGCACGATATGAAGAATTAAAAACGTTCATTGAGGAACACGGCTGCCTGCCGATGACGAGAAAAGAGAAAGGTGATGAGAACAGTACTGCTGTGTGGCTCAATTCACAAAAGAAAAAGTATCGGCAGGGACAGCTGTCGGAAGATCGAGCAGATAAATTGCGAAAATTAGGAATTGAATTGTAAAAAGGAGTGTGAGATCATGGCAATGCAATTATTTGAACATAACAAAACCGCATATGGAGCAGCAGTTCGTATGCTTTCCGAGCGTGGCAAAGCCGCCGTGATCCACCCCACCGGAACAGGCAAATCTTTCATCGGTTTCAAACTCTGCGAGGACAACCCCGACAAAACTATCTGCTGGCTGTCACCTTCAAGATACATATATCAGACGCAGCTTGAAAACCTTGCAGAGACATCGGACGGCTATCAGCCCGAAAATGTCAAGTTCTATACATACGCAAAGTTGATGAATGTATCAGCAGAAGAAATTGCCGATATACAGCCAGATTACATAATTCTCGATGAATTTCATAGATGTGGTGCGGAACTCTGGGGTGCGGGCGTTGATGCCGTTCTGAGAGCATATCCCGATGTGCCTGTGCTTGGTTTGTCCGCAACGGCTATTCGCTATCTCGATAATCAGCGCGATATGACGGATGAGTTGTTTGACGGAAACGTAGCAAGTGAAATGACTTTGGGCGAGGCTATTGTGCGCGGTATACTTGCACCACCGAAGTATATTCTCTCTATATTCTCATATCAACAGGATTTGGAGAAATACGAAAAGCGTGTACGCACTGCAAAAAGCAAAGCAACCCGTGATGAAGCAGAAAAGATACTTGAAGCCTTGCGCCGTGCTTTGGATAAGGCAGTGAACCTCGATACGCTTTTCGACAAGCACATGAGCGACAGAAACGGGAAGTACATTGTGTTCTGTGCAAATCTTGAACATATGCAGGATATGATGGAAAAGGCGAAAGCGTGGTTTAAAAAGGTCGATAAGAAACCGCATATCTATTCGGTGTATTCCGATGACCCGACGGCAAGCAAATCCTTTGCCGATTTCAAAGCTGATAATGATGAAAAGCATTTGAAGCTTTTATACTGCATTGATGCCTTGAACGAGGGCGTTCATGTCCCCGATGTTTCGGGGGTTATTTTGTTACGCCCGACTATTTCCCCTATAATCTATAAGCAGCAGATAGGTCGTGCGTTGTCTGCTTCAAAGTCTCGTAATCCCGTCATTTTCGATATTGTCAACAACATTGAGAACTTGTACAGCATTGACGCTATCGAAGAAGAAATGAAAGTAGCGATACAGTATTACCGTTCGCATGGCGGCGAGGGCTTTGTTGTCAATGAGACTTTTGAGCTTATTGACAAGGTTGCCGACTGTAAATCTCTTTTTGATGAATTGGAAGGTACCCTTTCAGCGTCGTGGGATATAATGTTCGATCAGGCGAAAAAGTATTATGATGAGAACGGAAATATTGATGTGCCAAAACGATATTTTACGCCCGAGGGATATTCTCTTGGTGTATGGATACTGACACAGCGCAGAGTTTACAATGGTAATATCAACGGCGTTTTAACACAAGTACAGATCGATAAGCTGAATTCTCTTGGTATGCGCTGGGAATCTGCCCAAGATGTTGCTTGGGAAAAATACTTTGCAACGGCTGAAATGTACTACAAGAAACATGGTGATCTCGTGCCGCCAGCTAAGTTTGTTGATGAAAATAATGTTGATCTAGGACGATGGCTTGCTCAGATAAGAGTATACAAGAAAAGTGGAATTAGAAACAGCTACATGACTGATGAGCGCGTGACGGCACTTGAAAAGATCGGCATGGTATGGGACGTTCTGGATTATATTTGGGAGGAATATTACGCATCTGCCGTAACGTATCATCGTAAGCATGGTGATCTCAATGTGCCGGTAAAATATGTGGATGACAATGGTATCAAGCTTGGACAATGGCTGAACAATCTTCGCTCTTCAAGAAACGGTACAAACAGAAGCTACCGTGAAATGACCGATGAGCAAATTGCAAGGCTCGATGCACTCGGCATGATTTGGGAAAACAAATATGACCGTCAATGGAACGAGGCTTTTAGGGCTCTTTGTGAATACTATAAAAACACTAATTCATTTGATGTCTCTGTGTCATATAAAACAGACAGCGGAATACCTTTGGGTAAGTGGGTACGCCGTCAGAGGGATTTTTATGAACAGAGACGACTTTCCGATGAGCGTATCAAAAAGCTCTGTGATATTGGATTTACTCTTGAAAAGACAGACCCGTGGGAAGAAAAATATCAGCTTGCAAAAGCCTATTTTGAGGAACACGGTGATCTGAATATGTCGGCTCAATATGTAGTCAACGGGGTTTGGCTGCATAAATGGCTGAACGAGCAAAAGCTGATAGCAGAGGGTAAGCGTAAGAAAAAGCATACTCCCGAACAGCTAGATAAGCTCGAAGCAATCGGACTAAAATATGGCGTTCGTCAGAATAATGAAAAATGGAACGAAAAATATGAGCTTGCAAAGGCGTATTTTGAAGAGCATGGTGATTTAGATATATCCTACAGCTATACTGTTGATGATTATGCACTTGGAAAATGGCTTTCAAATCAGAAAACATATCATAATAATAGTAAGCTTTCAGCTGAACAGGAAGAAATGTTAAACGCTATTGGCATACAGTGGAAAAGCAAACGTGATACAAAAATCGCTGAATCATTCAGAGGTGGTTTTGAACACCTTGAAGCGTTTATTGCAGAAAAAGGGCTTGATGCGTTGACAAATAATACTGTCTGCGAGGATGGTTATAATCTGGGAAGTTGGATAAATAATTGCAAAGTTAAATACCGAAACGACAAGTTACCTAAAAAGCATATTCAGCATTTCGAAAAGCTTGGAATTACTCTTGATAAAACCGACATATGGGAGGAACGTTATCAAGAGGTCAAGAAGTATTTTGAAAAACATAATACTCAATATATTCCAAAAGGCACAGTGAGCGAAAGCGGATACGATATGTATTCGTGGATAAGCGATCAACGACGGTTTTATAAAGCCGGGAAACTTACCTTGGAACAAAAGAAAAAACTTGATGATATTGGTTATCCATTTTTAAAACCGAAAAAGAAACGTTCAGATGTTGATTAACGGTTGATTATCAGCCGGAAAACAACTTGGAACAAAAAAGAACAATAACAACCTCAAAAACTACACAAATAATTACGGAGGTAAACATGGCAAAAGAAAAAGAAATGCAAAAGCAGCGAAAGGACAAGGTTATCCGTGCAAGGGTGACTGAGGAAGAACATGAAGCCTTCATGGAACTTGCTAAGAAAAACGGGTACGATTCGGCAAGTTCGTTTATCCGTTCGCTGATAATCGAACATACAAACGATAAGGAAAAGTCTGAATCATAAAATTGTGACTTTGATATGTGCTGTGTATTCGTTCTTTAGGCGAATTGAATTATTGCGTTCCTTACTGCGAATTACCGTTTTCCTCGTTGCGGATTGGTGTTTCCCTGGATATGAAATAATCACCTATTGACAAGTTCGTCGCAAGATTATATAATAAATACATACGATGTAATGACATTATACGTATATATATATTATATTGTTAGGGGCTAAACTTATGGCCGAACAGGTTATGATTCAGGTCAGAATGGACAGCGTACTGAAAGATCAGGCTCTTGAAGTCTTTGACAAGATGGGCATTGATATGTCTACAGCGGTCAGAATGTTTTTCAAGGCAACTGTACGTCAGCAGGAACTTCCGTTCAGCACCAATGTGGCAGAAACTAAAGCTCCCTCTCTCGGTGAGCAGCTGGGCGACTTCTATAAAAACATGGTCATGTATGAGGCATCTATAGCCGATGACGAAAATGTCGTGACTGTATTTCCACTCGAATTCGGCGAAATACCTGTGAAGATGTTTGTTCAGCTTGTCACGAAAGTTCCTGCCGGTAAGGTTGCAAGGTGGGAAGATATATTTGAATATCTTGGAATGCTCTACGGTATGAAGGTGTATGAAAAGCCTCATCGAGCTATGCCCTATATGGATTCCGACGGCAACGATATACCGTATTGGCGGATAGTTTCTGTGAACGGTGTGCTCTGCGACTCTAGAGTTCGCAGTCGTGAATCGCAGAAAGAAAAACTTGAAAGAGAAGGTATCCCGATAGTACAGCGTGGCAGTATCCGGAACTCCTACCGTGTCGATAATTTAAAAACTCATCTGTTTGACTTTAAATCTCTAAAAGCAATAAAATCTGAATAAAAGCTACTCCCGTACAACACTGATTGTACGGGAGTAATTTTATGGGCATAACCTACTATTTATATAGGATAGATATAGTATTTGAACTTCAATCACAAATTTCACGTCCATAACCTTCAGCTTAAGGTAACCGCCAACTGTCACCGCTCCTCCAAATTGTCATCCAAAAGTGAACGTATCCTGTCAAGGACAGATACCGTATTTTGTCCATGAAAAAGCATCGAAAGTAACCGCCAACCAATCCCCCGATCCGACACAGCCCACCCAATATGATATAATTACTCTGAAGGCAAATCGAAACCTGAAAGGAGTAAGATATTATGGGAAGAATACGCGAGATAAAAAAGCAGGTGCGTCACAAGGAATGGGCGGCAATGGTACAGGAATGTCAGACCAGTGGAAGGAATGTCGAAGAATGGTGCCTATGGTAATAGGCAGTTATGAATTAAACTCAAGAACCGCTTGACATTTGTGAATAATTATGGTATAATATCCCAAAACGGTATGATAAGTGAATTTTTAATTAAATTTAGAACAAATCGTCGGATTTGCTGAAGTGTGTAAAATTCCACAGGTTTTGTCATGTTTTCATTTTATTTATATTTGAATACTAGCGTGTCTCAATTGGATAATTTCTTCTGGGGTACGTTTTTTTGCTGTAAAAATCAATTTTAAATTAAAACTGAAACATAATTTCAATAAGGGAGCATTAGCTTTCATCAAGCATAGAATCAGTTACATCATCAATCGTAAGCGCCAACCAAACCCAGACCTTAATGAGAAAAGCCGAGGCTTCAAAAAAAGAAACCTTGGTGTATATGCCGACTCTCCAGCGCCACCTGTACGGACTTTCAGAGCCAATTTGCCGTTGTTTGAGAAATAGTTTTATTATTTTTTCTTTGAATAGGTATTTGCAATTGTGATTATGAATTTTGGGGTTGGTTACAATGTGGTAAATGAATTGCTGTATAGCATAGTTGGACTTTGAATAAATCTATTGATGAATAGGAGGTTTTTTTATGAAAAACTATAAGCGTATTATTACGTTTTTTATGGCTATATCTATTATAGGCATGAATGCAGTGACTGTTTATGGTGATGAAAGTAATAGTCTTGCAATCACGGAAAATGTATCCGATGGATCATTATCTATCGAAAAACAACCTTCAAATGTAACAAAGCCAAACGGTGAGAATGCAACTTTTATAGTCGTAGCTAAGGGCGATGGATTGAAGTATCAGTGGTACTACAACAATCCTAACACTACTAATGGATTTGTCAAATCAAGCAACACTACAGATACTTATAGCATTAAAGCTAATATTAATAGCCATGACAAAGGTTTTCAAGTATACTGTGTAGTTTCTGATTCATTTGGTAACAGCGTTGATTCTGATATAGCGACACTTACAGTCGGAACACCTTTGTCCATTGTAAGTCAACCACAAAATGAAACAAAACAAAATGGAGATACCGCAATATTCAAGGTCGTTGCTAAAGGTGAAAATCTTAAATATCAATGGTATTATAACAATCCCAACACTACTAATGGATTTGCCAAATCAAGCAACACTACAGATACTTATAGCATTAAGGCTAATATTAATAGCCATAACAAAGGTTTTCAAGTATACTGTGTGGTTTCTGATTCATTTGGTAACAGCGTTGATTCTAATATAGCGACACTTACAGTCGGAACACCTTTGTCCATTGTAAGTCAACCACAAAATGAAACAAAACAAAATGGAGATACCGCAATATTCAAGGTCGTTGCTAAAGGTGAAGGTCTTAAATATCAATGGTATTATAACAATCCCAACACTACTAATGGATTTGTCAAATCAAGCAACACTACAGATACTTATAGCATTAAAGCTAATATTAATAGCCATAACAAAGGTTTTCAAGTATACTGTGTAGTTTCTGATTCATTTGGTAACAGCGTTGATTCTGATATAGCGACACTTACAGTTGGAACTCCTTTGTCCATTGTAAGTCAACTACAAAATGAAACAAAACAAAATGGAGATACCGCAATATTTAAGGTCGTTGCTAAAGGTAAAGGCCTTAAATATCAATGGTATTATAACAATCCTAACACTACTAATGGATTCGTCAAATCTAGCAACACTACAGATACTTATAGCATTAAGGCTAATATTAATAGCCATGATAAAGGTTTTCGAGTATATTGTGTAGTTTCTGATTCATCTGGAAATTCTGTACAATCAAATATTGCAACACTTACAGTGGCTTCTCCAATCAAACTCTCAAGTCTCGACTCTCAAACCATCACCTTCTCCGAAGATGCAACCTTCACAGTTACCGCCACCGGTACTGGTGATCTGACCTATACATGGGAAAGCAGTACTGACGGTGAGAATTGGACAACAGTACTAGATGCTAATACAGCAACACTGACTGTGGCTGGAAGTGAAGCAATTGATGGAACTCAGTATCGCTGTATAGTTTCAGATAACTACGATCAAAGCAAGACAAGTAATGCAGCGACACTCACTGTGTATAATTACCACACAATCACCTACAACGCGGGCAACGGCACATTCTCCAATGGTAGCTCTACCTACACCGAAACCGTCGATCCCGGCTATTACTACATTGGCACAGGTGAAGATCCTTACTTGGAAGGTCATGTTTTCCTCGGATGGACTTACAACGGAAAATACAAAAACCGCATTCTTGTTTCATCCGATGTAACTCTTACTGCGGAATGGGAAAAGGCTTGTCAGGTCATTTATAACGCTAACGGCGGTCAGTTCTCCGATGGCAACTCTACCCACACTTTAGATGTTGATGTCGGAACATACCGGGTCGATCACGAAGAACCTACTCGTGAAGGTTATTTGTTTGCAGGCTGGAAATACAAAAACAGCTTCGTTCGCAAGCTTAATTTTTCAGGTGAGACAACTCCCGAATTTATAGCTGAGTGGGAGGAAGCAATAGCTGTAACATATGATGCAAACGGCGGACAGTGGAAGTTTGACGAAGATCCATTCACGACAATGACCATCTATGAACCCTACGGATTATACTTCCCCGGTTGTTATGAACCTGAAAGAGAGGGTTATGTATTTGACGGCTGGATGCTTGATGACAATTATGTCGATAAAATTGATCTCACAGAACCCGTTACATTCAAAGCTTGCTGGAAAGAACCCATTACAGTGACCTACGATCCCAACGGAGGTTCATGGGACGGCGACAGCACCCCCAGAGAATATGACGAACGTAAGGGAGATTATTGGGTATCTTGTGGCTGGCCTGATAAGGATGGCTATTATTTTATCGGCTGGAGCACCGATCCTGAAGCAGTCAGTGCCGAAACCGATTTCGGCTATACACTGACAGGCGATACTAAATTCTACGCTGTGTGGGGACACGATATCACCGTTTACTATGATGCTAACGGCGGTTTCCTGTGGGATCGTACCGCAACCGATACAAGAGATGTACGTTACGGTGATTTTAATATCGAAGGCTGGTGTCCCTACTACGACGGTCCATATGAGTTCAAGGGCTGGTCAACCACGAAGGATGGCACAGTTCAGTATCAACCTAACGATCATGTTGAATTTATACAGAATACCACACTCTATGCTGTATGGGAAAAGCTTCCGACTATAGCCTACGATGCAAACGGCGGTGCTTGGTTTAATGACAGAACTCAGCAGCATGACCTTACCATCAAGATGGACTGGGATCAACCGGGCTTCTATTACTATGTAAGAAAGGATGAGCCCCAACGTCCCGGATACAGATTCAACGGCTGGGTAGACGAAAATGGTAAGAACGCAAACGAAAGAGAGCTCCTGCTTGAGAAGGGTAAAGATTACACCTTCAAAGCAAGCTGGGTGAAGATCGTAAAGGTAAAATATAACGCTAACGGCGGTCAATTTAATGATTGGGACATGAACGAGGAAAGCGGTGAGAACGCGGCGATTCACTACCGCTACGGAGATTCCGGAGAATACTATCTTGACGGTTGGCGACCCGAAAGAGAAGGCTATGAATTCTGCGGCTGGGCTCTTACTCTAGACGGTGAACCGGTATCCGATCCTTACATACTGCCTGATAATATCGACGAGATTGAATTCTATGCAGTTTGGGCTCCCATACCTATTGTGACCTACGATGCAAATGGCGGCGGATGGGGCTGGAACGGCGAATTTTATGATCATATGACAGAAGAGTATGAAGCACATCTCGGCGATTATGGCGTAGGTAACTGGTGGCCTGAAAGAGAAGGCTATAATTTCCTTGGCTGGAGCAATGACAAGAATGCTTCGACCGCAGAGTCCGACTGGAAAATTACCTTGACAGGAAGCACTACATTTTATGCTATATGGGAGAAGCTCCCGACTATAGCCTATGATGCAAACGGCGGCGCTTGGTTTAATGACAGAACTCAGCAGCATGACCTTACCATCAAGATGGACTGGGATCAACCGGGCTTCTATTACTATGTAAGAAAAGACGAGCCCCAGCGTCCCGGATACAGATTCAACGGTTGGGTAGATGAAAATGGTAAGTACGCAAACGAAAGAGAACTCCAGTTGGAGAAGGGTAAAGATTACGTCTTCAAAGCAAGCTGGGTGAAGATCGTAAAGGTAAAATATAACGCTAACGGTGGTCAATTTAATGATTGGGACATGAACGAGGAAAGCGGTGAGAGCGCAGCAATTCACTATCGCTACGGAGATTCCGGAGAATACTATCTTGATGGCTGGCGACCCGAAAGAGAAGGCTATGAATTCAGCGGCTGGTCACTTACTCAAGACGGTGAACCGGCACCCGATCCTTACATGCTGCCTGATAATATCGACGAGATCGAATTCTATGCAGTTTGGAACCCCATACCTATCGTGACTTACGATGCAAATGGCGGTGGATGGGGCTGGAATGGCGAGTCCTATGATCATATGACAGAAGAGTATGAAGCACATCTCGGCGATTATGGCGTAGGTAACTGGTGGCCTGAAAGAGAAGGCTATAATTTCCTTGGCTGGAGCACTGACAAGAATGCTTCGACTGCTGAGCACGACTGGGGAACTACTCTGACAGGAAGCACTACATTTTATGCTATATGGGAAAAGCTTGTCGCAGTTACTTTCGATGCAGGACAAGGGCATTTCTACGATGGTTATAACACAAGGATCGTGTATTTTGAACCCGGACGACGTATATCCTTAAATTGGGAGGACACACCTGATATGGATGGCGGTTATTTTGAGGGCTGGTTACTTGACGGTGAGCTGGTAAACTATGTACGTCTTACCGAGGATATGACCGTAGAGGCAGACTGGGTATATACACGTAATGTTACTTTTTTCGCAGACGACGGATATTTCTATAACGGACAGCATTTCTGGACAGATATCTATGACGAAAATTCGTATGTATACCTAAGAGATATCCCCGAACCTACAAAGGCGGGCTATGTATTTGACGGCTGGATGGTAGACGGAGAATTCGTGACAGGATCGAAATTCACTGTTACTGAAGACACCGAGTTCACAGCGGCTTGGGTCGAGGCTGAGAACACCTTTACCGTGACCTATGATGCAGGCGAGGGTTTCTTTGAAAACGGCGAGAATATGCTTGAAATCCAGGCTGAGGGTAATTACTATGTAGACGGAGTTCCAAAACCTTCAAGAGACGGTTACGTTTTCGTTGGATGGACAATAGATTATGATGAAGGCACATACAGTATGTTTGATGTGAACTATGACGTTACTTTCAACGCTGTATGGGCTGAACCCGCAACAATATCTTATGATTTCAACGGCGGAGAAATAGGTATGTACGAAAACGGTGAATACGTTTGCTATGCTACAGACGCTTCTCATATTGTTGCAGTGGACTATTACTATACCATAGGTGTAATGGGACCTCTTCACAAGGACGGATATACTTTTGTTTGCTGGAACACAGAGTCTGACGGAACAGGAAGAAGCTACGGCAACTTTACCGATGAAATAATTGTTTCCGAAGATATGAATCTTTACGCGATCTGGGTAAATGACTCGGAAGAAACTGTCGAAGACGGCAGTGAACAAGAATGGTTTTAAATTTATAGCATTAGATAAAGAACAGGATAAACCTAATACCTATATTAATGTTGGATTACGAAAAACGAATATAGACTAAATTAACAGGAGGTGCTGCGATTGCAACACCTCCTTTTTATTGAAAGTAATTTTCTAGTATAATGATAGCAGAAAAATATACGAGATGCTTACATGTACTATATATAATTTTTTATTCTCTAATAAAGCTATAAAACCATATATAATTTTTATTTACCGACAAAAACTTATATAATAAATACAAAGCATAGAAGGAGGACGAAAACATGCTCATCAATAAAGAATACATAAAAGCATCATTATCTATCCTAAACAAATATAACGAAACGAGGGAGCAATAATATGCCTGATAACAGAAAATACGCAATTTACAGCCGCAAATCCAAATTTACCGGCAAAGGTGAGAGCATTGAAAACCAGATTGAGATATGCAGGCGGGCGTTGAAAAGCAAATATGATGTAGTTGATGAGGACATTGTGGAGTTTGAGGATGAGGGCTTTTCGGGTGGCAACACTAAGCGTCCAAAATTTCAGGAGATGATGGAGCGCTACCGCAATGGTGAGTTTCAGTTGGTTATTTGCTACCGTCTTGACAGGATAAGCCGCAACACATCGGACTTTGTGAACACCTATGAGGAGCTGAAAGAACACAGCGTTTGTTTTCGTTCGGTCAGCGACAACATTGATGATACCTCGCCTATGGGCAGGGCTATGATGATGATAAGCTCGGTTTTTGCACAGTTGGAGCGTGACATTATTGCAGAGAGAATAACCGACAATATGCATGAGCTTGCCAAGTCGGGACGGTGGTTGGGCGGCAATCCTCCAACGGGTTACAGGAGTGCCGAGACTGTGGGCAGTATGACGGTTGATGGCAAGATACATAAGGCGAGAATGCTGGAGAAAAATCCCGAAGAGGCAGAACTTGTCAGGCTGGTGTTCACTAAGTTTGTTGAACTGCGTTCTATTACTAAGGTGGAGACCTATCTGCTCAATAATGATTTCAAGTCGAAAAAGGGCAACACGCTTTCGAGGTTTGCCATTAAGACCATTCTGCAAAACCCTGTGTATGCCATTGCTGACGAGGATACATGGGTATATTTGAACGAAAAAGATATGCAGTTGTACGGTTCACGCGATGACTTTGACGGCATTCACGGTATTATGGCGTACAACAAGACCATACAGAAAAAGGGAAGGTCAATGAAGCAGAAAGCTCCAAGCGAGTGGATAGTGGCCGTTGGCAAGCACGAGGGCATTATCGAGGGCAAGCGCTGGGTAGAGGTACAGCATCTGCTTGAAAAGAACAGGGACAAGGCATACCGAAAGCCCAAGAGCAATACTGCACTTCTGTCGGGACTGCTGTTTTGTGCGTGCTGTGGAAGCTTTATGCGCCCAAAGCTTTCATCAAGGGTCAACAAGCAGGGCGAGAAGGTATATGATTACCTTTGCGAGCTCAAAGAAAGAAGTCACGGTCTCAAGTGTGATAATAAGCGCATTAACGGCAACGAGCTTGACCGTCAGATATGCGATGAGATAAAGCACCTGGGCGAGGACGATTCGGGGCTGATGAAGCTGCTAAGAAATTCACAGAAGAGTTTGAATGAGACATTCGCTGATTCGCAGGCAGAAATCGACAGGCTGACTGAAAAGAAAAAGCAGTATGAAGCCGAGCGCACAAATCTTGTTAAGGCTTTGACTTTTGCAGGCGAAACTATGGCTGCTGAGGACATCATCTCGCAAATAAACGATCTGCACACTAAGACTTCCGAGCTTGAAAGGCAGATATCCGAGCACCGCAGGCTTATGGAAAACAGCGACATCACCGACGAGCAGTATCACAGCCTTGCGGATATGCTGTCGTCATTCGCTAAAACTATTGACACATTAGATGTTATGAAAAAGCGTGATGTTATACGCTGCTTGGTGCGTCGTGTTGAGTGGGACGGCGAGAATATCCACCTGTATCTTATGGGTGAAGAAAGCGGGGGGGGGACTGATGTGCTGCATTCAGAGCCGAAGTGCGAGTGTAGTAAATGGAAAATGGAATTGATTTAGAAAACGACTTGGTGGCGTTTCTGAAAGATATAGTCAAAAATGATCATGATTATATTTCTGAAGTTATAGCAGAGTCTCACAGTATTTTTTCTCTGAATGGGAACAGGAATGGAGACGAGGAGGATTATACATATCTTGAAGATGATTACAACTGAATCAAAAGTATAAAACAATGAAAGGAAATGAAAATTATGTCTGAAAACAAGAGCAACACAGAGAAGGTCAAGAACAAGGAAAGAGCTTCCGGCGTGTGGAGCGTAACAAACAAGGAGATCTCATTCACAAGAGAATGGCGCGGCCATAGGTTTACTGACAAGGAAGTAAAAGATCTTCTTGACGGTAAGGATATAACTATCAATGGCATCGTTTCTCAGAAAGACAAGTCCAAGTATGGAGTTACCGGCCATCTGGCAAATCTGGAATATAACGGAGTCAAATTTATAGGCTTCGATATGACCGGATTTGCCGGAAATAACAATGGAGAAAAAAAGGAAAAGGTATCCGGTGTATGGGCTGTTACAGGAGAAGAGATAACCTTTACGAGGGTTTGGAACGGTCATAGGTTCACCGATGAAGAGGTATCAAGCCTCTTAAACGGAGATACTATAGAAATCGAAAACCTTGTATCCAAAAACAACACGATTTATTCTGCAAAGGGAAAACTGACGGAACAGGAATACAACGGACATCCTTTTGTGGGCTTTGAAAAAGAGGAAATAGTTCCTGATTCATGGAGCGGACACACTTTCACCGATGAGGAAAAGATGATACTTGAAGCCGGCGGAGAGGTTGAAATTACTGACGCGGTTTCAAACAGAACAGGAAATAGTTTTTCCTGTACGGTGACATACGGTGAAAAAGAAGATGGCAAAAAGGGAATAATCGTTGATTTTGCTTAGAATACTGACTTTGTTTTACAGCCCTGCTTTTTGGCAGGGCTGTTATTATTTTTGTTGTAACCGAAAACCCCCGGCTATGCCGGGGGTTCTAAAAAGCTTTAGCTATGAGTAGAAAAATAAAACCTCCTGTGATAAACTAAGAATAGGTCTGGCAACCGAAACTTAGAATAACAAGGAGGTATCGTCAATGACAAGAGACGATATAAATAGTTTAGCACATTCCAAGTGGAATTGCAAGTACCATGTAGTATTTGCCCCGAAATATCGAAGAATGGTGATTTATAATAAAATCAAAGTGGATATCGGAAAGATACTAAGAAAGTTGTGTGATCAAAAAGGAGTTAAAATAATCGAAGCAGAGGCGTGTCCTGATCATATACATATGCTGTTGTCTATTCCACCCAAATACAGTGTAGCAGAGATAATGGGATATTTGAAAGGCAAGAGTAGTTTGATGATATTTGACAGACACGCAAATCTGAAATATAAGTATGGCAACAGGCACTTCTGGTGCAGAGGATACTATGTTGATACAGTAGGAAAGAACAAGAAAAAGATAGCAGAGTACATCAGGAATCAGTTGCAGGAAGATATAGTGTGCGACCAGATCAGCCTGTTTGAGACAGTAGACCCATTTACAGGAGAAAAATACAAGAAAAAGTAGAAAACGAACACAAAATACCCCTTGAGGGGTTGCACGGGAATGAAATGCGGTTGACAGACCTTTCCCGACCCCTTAAGGGGTAGTGTCAGTATCATGCCCTTATAGGGCTAGTGCAAACCACCCGTTTAACGGGTGGTTTTGATTGATCCCTTTTTTCTATTATAATACATTTAGGATTTAGTGTTGATAATTGGAGTCATACTAGATCATTTTTTTTACTTTATATCACATTTATTATCGAAGCAATTACGAAGGAGGACTCATTATGGGTTGGACAGGAACACATGCTAATTTTTACAAGAAAAAAGGATATCGCACAGTTGTTGACGTAAAGGCTGAATGTGACGACCTTTTTGCACATGATCACGGACGATTCAAGGTATTGAAATCAACAGTACTTGGCAGAGTATATTATGCAGCTGTGGCCATATGCAAGAAATGGCCTGAAGGCAGCAGCTATAAGCCTGAGGAGCTTGTCGAGATCCCTGAAAATGAAAGAAGAGTAGTCGGTTTTGTTATCTTAACGTCAGTAGACAACAATGAATGGTTCAATTTCAATTTTAAGGAGATGGAAGAAACCTGTGGCCCATGTGAGGATCATTGTCCGATGGGAATAATTAAGCTGCTCACTCCTACAGCCAGTGAATATGCTAATGAATGGAGAGAAAGATGAAGAAAATACGCAGAAAGTAAAAAAACAGCCAATAACCCCTCAAAATTGCCGATAGGAACAAGGATTCGCTTTAAGGCTCCTGATGGTGAATATGTAATACTGGAAAAGCGGTCTCCTGCTTATCAGTTCAAGACCCCTTGGTGGTATGACGCCAGAAGCCATTCTTATTGTAGCAAAAAAAGATTACCTAAGGAATTTGAAATTTTAGTATAAAAAACGGAGGAAATTAAAAATGTATAAGATCAAACTGATTTTCACAAACGGATTCGCTGAATATTACGGTAAATTCGACGACTATAATGAAGCTTGCAATAATGCATATAACCTCTTTGCAGAAAATTTGTATAGAGGAGTATACGATTTTAAAGTGATTTAGTTTTGTTGAGCCTCGCTTTTGCGGGGCTATTTTAATGATAACCTCCAACAGCACAAGAAAGTCCTTCCCCTTGCCTTTTGTAGTTTTAGATTTTGCTTTTATTCTGTTATTTTTTTATCTAAGCAGTACAAGTTTATCATGGGGGAATCTCGTAAATGGGTTTAGCTTATTCGCTACGATTCTCTAAGCAAAATTTGATATTGAAATACATCATAGTTTTATAAAATTCAATTCTCATCTTGTCACAAGATAAATCTAAATGGACAGGATCCATCATTTCTTCAATAGGATATTTTGTTATTGAATTTCTATAAATTGTATTATCTTCTGCTATTTCAAACTCATAATACATGCCGTCAATAAAATAAAACTTGCATTTACCATACGGTTTATTTGTAAACCATTCTGGAACAAGAATATTATCATTTACATAAGTTCCGGAACCAGTGTTACTAAATGAATTATATTCTATTTTTTTGAGAGCAATAACATTGTAAAATGCATCAAACTCTATTTTATATCCAGTTTTTGCGATTTCAATGATTTGATAACGATAGTATGTTCTGTAATTTGTCATATGTATAACTTCTCCCAGCCCAAGTTCCATGCACTCCTTATCTTCTTCATAATAATAATCATTTATAAATTTATCTACTTCAGCTTTATCATCCGCTGCAGTAGACAACATATCATTTGAAAATAATACGTTGTCTTTTTTATCATCGGGTTTATTATCATTATAAACTATCTCGATTGCCTTTATGTCGGTCATTGAATACATAAAAGCTCCTTCGTTGATAAGCGCAGCGAGATGCCCAGATACTGCATGGAACAATTTTTCCAAATTGTCTGTATCTTTGAGATTATACTTTTCTACAAAGTTTTTAAATTTAAGTTTTGACTTAAATTCGTCCATACTCATTTCAAACGTCTCAATCAAAACGGATGTCAATCTATCTACGCCTTCTTCATCGATTAGATATCCCATAAAAAAATCAGAAGGATTGTTTTTTCCATCGCCTTTAGGCGTTGCATAATTTTTCACTGTATTATAATTCATTGTATTAAGTGGATGATCTTTTCCAGATAATAAATGATAGCATACGAAATCAATAATCTCGCCTTTATTTAGTTTGATTGGTGTATATTCTTTTGATTTGAAAAAAGATATGTTACGAATTTCATCATCATAATAACTCGTTGTGTATTTTTCGAATACGATCGATTCATCATATGCTAAAACACCTGACAGAATATAATATAAATCATACAAAACAACTTTTACATTATCTCTATTGCATCCATCTATTTTATGCATTTAATCACATCCTTAAAAATAACGATTGTATACCGGAGTAGGCCTGAGTAGTTTTGAGTAGTCGAAATTTCATTGTCAAAAAAAAGAATATCTGCTATGATACTGGTACAGAAACAATATATCGTCTTTCAGAATCATAAATCAAAATCATTATATCACAATCACATTTGATTTTCAAGTTGTAATAGGATGTTAAGCAATTTACAATATATTAACATGAAATGAGGAGCATGGTAAAATGAAAGAATTGACAGCACTGATATATAGTATTCGCCGATTTTATATAAAGGCGTTGCTTATTGACAGTAAAGAATTCTATTTTGAAGCTGATGGATTGGATGAGAAACAAAGAAGATATATAGCAGATAAACTTAATATGCAGTATTGGTTCAAGAATAACAAAACAATCTTTTCTACCACTATAGTTCCTGCTAATGTTCATATTCTTGATCAGAAGCTTGACAGCTATCTTTCAAGATTTATTATTGAGTTATGCATAGAAAACTGCCTTACTCGTCTTGAAAACTGCATAAACCAAAAAGTTAGGCCGCCAAATTGGGTAATTGCAGGAACCAAGTGTCTAAATATGGATAAGTCAAGCAAAGCGTATAAGATGCTTGAAATTGTTCTCAAGACATACCCGGAACTGAATGATGTTGATGGATATAAAGATTTTATTAATCGATTGTAGTTTTTTATACTGGAAAATAAAATTAGTTAAAACTAAATAAGAAAGACAGAGGAGGATTGAAATGATGGTATTTATTATAATAATTATTATCATTATTATAGTGTCAAGTGTGATAATGGAGAATGTAAGAGAAAGAGAGGATTTAAAAAGACTTGAAACTGAATTTTACAAAAACAAGGCATTAGCTCAGAAAAAAAAAGATCAAGACTGTGCTAATGGAAAACATATTTGTGATGGATCTGGAAATTGTAAAAATTGTGGAGCGTTTATTCCAGAAGATAATAAACATTTCTGTAAATGCTGGTGGCGTGGTGAAGTTCCATATTATGGACATCAGATTTGTGACGACTGCTGCAATCTGAGATTTTTGAAACGCTGAAGAGCAGTTTAAAATTATATGATGACAATATATTCAAAGTATTGGAGGTATTTTATTATGAGTACATACGACGGTACATTTCAGGGAAAGATAGCAAAAATAGTTGAACGTAACGATGGAAGTGGAAAGTGCGATATATACTATGGAGGACCTACCGGTGATGGTCCTGGTCACGGACATATTGTGGTTGATGGTTCGGACGCAGTACACTACTGGCGCGATTCAAACACATCACATTCTAACTATCTTCTCAATGATGCCAAGAAGAATCATACCAAAATCTAAGCAACTCTCAATTATTAAAAATAGGGCGATTAACTCATCGCCCTATTTCTGTTATCTCGTTTCATATTCAGACTCAGGATAATCCTTAGCCTTTTCCATTATCATTTTCGTCAAAGCCTTTTGATGAAAATAATAAATGGAATGCGATGTATTACAAAATAAAGAGCTTGAATGTGCATTTAACATAACTGAAGCTAACGGCAAGCCGGTAATAGCTTTTGAGGGAGAATCACATGGCGGTTATAAAAAAGACTATATAGAACAGATATTATTTGATCTTAACATTTATTGTGTTTGCTGAATTCTTCATATGATTTTTCTTAAGGTTCGCTCTGCGAACCTTTTTTTATTACAGCTGTTTTTCTTTTATAATAAATACAGGAACACCTTTGATAAATGGAGTCAAAACAAATTGAGTAGTTCAGATAGGAGGATAAAAAATGATAAAATTTGGAATCACAGAAGCCGGCGATGCAGGCCTTGATTATAGTTGGGCTGACAAGCTTTTAGACGGCAATATAATAATCACCAAGCACTTAACTTCGAAAAACCAAAAACTTATTGAATTACTATTGAAAAACAGAGAGAAAATCATTCTGCATGTAACCTGTACAGGATACGGTGGTACAAAAATGGAGCCGTATGTTCCGAAGGCTCAAGAAGTATATTCCGGGGTTATGGAGCTTATTTCAAAAGGATTTCCTGAAAAACAGATAGTATTAAGAACTGACCCCATTATTCCAACTGAGGCAGGCTTAAAAAGAGTTGCCTGGGTATGGGAGTTATTTTTTGATGCAAATATTGATAGAGTTAGGTATTCAGTCATAGACATGTACCCTCATACTAAAGAACGGATCAGAGCTGTATTTGGAAAAGTTCCTTTTGAGAGCTTTAAAGCTCCTGAATATATGCTCAATAATGTAAGAAATTATATTGAGAGGTATTCAATGTTCTTTGATTTTGAAGCTTGTGCAGAGGATCTTCCGGGCAAAACAGGTTGTATCAGAAAAAAAGATTACGAAATACTCGGACTTGATACATTTTATATAAAAGAAGGTGGCTTTCAGAGAAAAGGATGCCTTTGCTGCGCAGGGAAGACAGAATTGCTCACTCATAAGAAAAGATGTCCTTCTGGATGTCTGTATTGCTACTGGAAAGATTAGAGCTAAATGAGAAAAACTTTTCAGCAGCGAAAGACTCTTAAATCATTACAAAAAGAACGACCTTGAATTCGGAGATAAAGAAAATGGATACGAAGTTCAGTTTGCTGGATTGTGGGTATGCAGGAAAAGAAACTGATAGCCGTCTGTTGAGGACGGCTATCAGTATTCAGGCGTGTTAGGTTGCTAAGATAAACCAAATCAGAATTTATAAGTGAAGGAGGTTCGCTGCCACTCTGAACTATTCAGAACTTCCCCTTCATTTGTACCTAAAACACATTACTCAATCATAATATGTATCAAAAATATTATTTGGACTATAATTTGTGGTAAGGCTTGCACACTCGACAAGCCTTCTTTTAATTATATTGACCGTAGTTTTCAATTATAATTACTATAGGATCTAATTGTTGATAACTGGAGTTGTTTAATAATTGGATTACTTTTTTATATACGGAGGAATTATTATGCCGAACTGGTGCAGCACAGATTTCCGTTTTCACGGAAATAAAGAACAAATTGAAACACTTCACAGTAAAATTACAGAATGGACTTCATCCTCAACGATGAAAACGGATTTTGGAGATCCGTGGCTTGGAAACATATTAATCGGTGCCGGATTTAAAGACAGGATCGATAATGGAGACCCGTCAAAAAATGTAAGATGCCGGGGTACAGTTACTGAGATCGGTGAAATAACAAGCAGTAATAATGGCGATTATTGTTTTGATGTATATACCGAAACAGCATGGGTACCTATGGGCAAAATGTGGGAACTTGTAATCAAAGTGTTAAATCTAACTTCTGTAGGCTTTTCATTCATGGCAGAAGAAAGCGGATGTGATATCTACTGGAAATATGACCCACATAATTACGGAGATTTTTTATACGAAGAGGTATATATTGATGCTTACGGTGATGATGATATAGAAGATATCGGCGGTTACAGTACAAAAGAAGAAGCTATAGCGATACTAAATGAATTCTTCAAATCAACATTCAATAAACTCGAAGATTTTTATCCTCTTTGTGAGGAATATGAAAATGATCATGAAGATTGTTTTATTGGTCTCCACGAGTTCGAAATTGATAATTGTTACCGCTCCCTTTATTTGTCATCCAGAAGTGAACGTATCTTGTCATTCAGGGAATCGTTCTGTCGAGGTGCAGACACTCTATTTTGTCAAGATGACCACTCTATTTGTCAGGGCAGAATGCTCCTGAGAAAACAACAGCGATAAACCAAAAACAAAACGGTATCTTCCCGACCTTGTGTCCGGGAGGATACCGTCTTTTAATTTATTCGGAAATATGATATAATGATTAGTAACCATATTTCAGAAAGGAAAAACGATAGCCGTTTTGCTTATATGATCCGCGGTCATAACTCGGCTATCGTCTACACTATGTTTATTGTATCGAGTTTTTCCTCATTTGTCAAAGACGATATTCATTATATTTTCGGTAAAGAAGAAGCAGTTTGCCCCGAGTGCGGTAATCATATGAGATTTAACGGCAGATGCAGACGTTTTGTTTTCCGTGAAAATAGCCGAAAGCGTGAAAAATACTCTATGAGAGTTTTTTACTGTTCTAAGTGCTATCACTATCATCGTGAACTGCCGGATTTTGTTGTCCCGTACAAGCATTTAAGCGCCAAAATCTACGCTGCTATTTGTGATGCAATAAATGAGTTCGTTGATGACCACTCAGCAGCACGCATTTGTCGCTGGGTAAAAGGCTTTTTAGTATTCGGTGCTGCGATCGTAAGAAGACTGAAACTTGAACACCCGACCCTTGTGACAAATTACGATAGCAATTCCACATGGGATACGCTCAGATATTTTGTCAGGGTGGTAGTAAACATAGGCGAATGGAAATAGGATGAGTTAACGTATATTGTCAGGGTCTTTTGTGCTATGATAAAGGTATCATAAAAAAGGAGGTGCCTTTTATGGGCATGAAAGACAAGAAACTGGCAAGGGAGATAGCTGAACAGCGCATGATCATGATCGCGCCGCTGCTCGGTCTTCCTTTGCTGTCCGAAATCTACTACGAAAAACGTCGTGAGATCTCCGAAAACTTTGAATTATCCACCCGCACGATCCAGCGCTATGTTGACGCTTACAACGAGTCAGGCATCGATGGACTTGAACCGAAAGGCAGAGTCCCTGAACAGAACCCTGTCATTTCCAAAGAGATACTCGAAGAAGCTATTCGCCTGCGACGTGAAATGCCGTCTCGCAGTGTACCGACCATCATTAAGATACTTGAGCTTGAAGGAAAGGTCGAACCCGATATGCTGAAGCGTTCCACATTGCAGAAAGCCCTTGCGAAGATGGGATATTCGTCGGCTATGATGAAGGTGTATCAGGACAACGGCTATGCATCGCAGCGTTTTGCGAGAGTTCATCGCTGTGATCTTTGGCAGGGGGATCTCAAATTTGGCCCTTCTTTGAACATCGGCGGCAAGGTACAGCCAACGTATATGTCCTGTCTTATCGATGATGCCACCAGATACATAATCCACGCTCAGTTTTACGGAGATATGGAACAGACCATAGTGGAGGATACATTGAAGAAAGGCATAAAGAAATACGGTACTCCACGCCGAATATATTTCGATAACGGTTCCCAGTACCGCACTCACTGGATGAAGCGAGCCTGCGGACTGCTCGGTATCCGTCTGCTGTACGCCAAGCCGCGAAATCCGCAGGGTAAGGGCAAGCAGGAACGTTTCAATCTTACGGTAGATTCGTTTATAGATGAGGTCGGACTTAATCCCCCCGAAAGTATTGAAGAACTCAATAAACTGTTTAATGCCTGGCTTTCTGAATGCTACCAGAACAAGGTACACAGCGCGTTAGGGGTTACTCCGGAGACTGCGTTCAAGAGTGATTCTATGCCGCTGAATTATCCCGATGAAGCAATACTTGCAAGCGCATTTCTTCATTGTGAGACACGAAAGGTGAATAAGTCCGGCTGCATCAGCTTTATGGGCAAGGACTATGATGTTGGCATACTGTACGCAGGTCAGACGGTCGATGTGGTATATGATCCTCAAAACATCGCTAAGGTACGTATTGAGCCTAAGAGTCACGAGCCATTCTATGCCGAGCCTGCAAAGATCGGCACCCATGTTGCAAAGAAACCTACTCGTGCAGAGATCGAACGTATACCGACGGATTCTTCAAGACTGCTTGATGCTGTCATAAAAACTGCCGATGAAAGGGAACGTAGAGCAGTCATCTCGTATTCAATAGCAATGGGAGGTGATGAAGATGTATGAGATGTTCTATGAAATGAAGCACACACCGTTCACACGAAGCATACCTACAGATATGCTTTGCAAAACTCATCAGAATGCCGAGATACTTGACAGACTTGAATACACAGCCATGCATCAGCTGTTTACTCTTCTTGTAGGAGAACCCGGCACAGGTAAGACCAGTGCTCTGCGTCACCTTAAGGACAAGCTGCCGGAGGATAAATACATGGTGATATATATTTCCGATTCAAGGCTGAAACCGCGCAGTTTTTACTACTACACTCTTGGTATGTTCGGTTGCAAGGCTTCTATACACACCAGCATAAGCCGCCAGGAACTGATCTCGCAGACAGAGATAATGCGGAGCATACATAACAGAAAAGTCGTTGTGATCATTGACGAGGCACATCTTTTGGGCAAAGAGATGCTGGAGGAAGCACGTTTCCTGCTCAACTACCGTATGGATTCAGAAAACCCTGTTTCACTGATCCTTTCGGGGCAGACCGAACTTTGGGACAAACTGAAGCTTTCAGCATACCGTGCTATACTCGGCAGAGTAGATATTGAATGCTTTCTGACGCCTATGGATTTTTCGGATACAAAGAAATATATCGAATCTCAGCTGAAATATTCCGGACACACCGCCCCGATATTTACTGAGGATGCTATGCGATCTATCTTTGAATTTTCCGGTGGAAATCCCCGTGCCATCAACCGCGCCTGTACCCAATCGTTGATCTACGGTTCACAAATGAAGCAGACCTGCATTGACAGCAAGTCGGTGGATATAGTGCTTAAAAACGAGGTCACGGGGGTGAGAAGTTCATGACAGAAGAACTGCTCCATGATGCTGTACTGATCTGGCTGCTGCGCCGACTGGATCTTTCAAAAGCAAGGCGAGAGGTATTTGAGTATTTTCAAATGCTCACCGAGCAGGATGATGGCAAAAAAATAAGCCGTTATGATCTCACTATGGAGATCCTTGATATTCTTGATCGACATGAACTGCATTACAGTGACGGCTATATCTGCTCGTCATGCCCTAATGAACCTTACCCATTCTGAACCAAGTTTTTTTGCAGGAAGAATCTGTCTCTTGTGCATTAAAAAAGAAAATGCCGGACTTGAATAATTCTTTCTCCCGGATTCTCCAAAAAATACGCCCACACCGTAATAAACGATGTGGGCATATTCATTAGAAATAACAGGTGAATTTATTATAATAATTTTTTGCCTTTGATGTGAGCTGCGATCATGATGATGTCGGTTACATCGATCGAGCTGTCACCGTTAACATCAGCGGCTCTTGCTGCGGTTTTATCAAGTATTTTTTTACCCTTGATATGAGCTGCTATCTTAACTATGTCGGTAACATTGATCTTACCGTCAAAGTTTATGTCACCGAGTAGTGTAACTGTCAGATCCTGACTGAGGGTATTGTAATTGTCTGTATCTTCGGGAGTGTAGGTAGCTGCAAAAGTATTATTTCCAACATCGCCTACGCTGAGTGTATCATCCTCCCAAGCCCATGTACCGTCATCGGCTGTAGGGAGTGTAACATCTGCCAGTGTCTGTCCGTAGATAGCATAGGATGAGTTAACGTATATTGTCAGGGTCTTTTGTGCTATGATTTTCATATATGACGGTGTTTATTTGCAGAATGATATTTTTGTCATAAAGAACAGACCTGACTGCCGGATGGCTAGTCAGGTCTGTTTTTCGCAGGATATCATTCTTCTTCGTCTTTACTGCCTTTATTTCTTGCGATACCGATAGCTGCAAGCAGGACCGCTGTGCCTAACGACACACCGCCTGCAACACCTGTTGCGGGGTTAGCATTGCTAGCATTTGGCTTGGGGCTGTTTGCTGAAACAGTTTCAGCCTTTTTTGAACTGCTTTCGGATTTGCTTGAGGGATCGGATATATTCTCTGTTTCGGCAGACAGGACATACTCACTGTCCTCATATATGCCGGGCAGTTTCAGCTTGCCGTCTTTCAACTGGTCAGTAACATCTTCGCCGTTCAGCACGACCTTGGTGATCTTCTCGCCGTCATTAGCTTTGATCTCGAGAACGGGTTCGGAAAGTCGTTCCACTGTGAACTCCTTACCGTCTACACCGTTGACCTTTACATCGACATCACCTGTGATCGTCAGTTTGAGATCGTGGGTCTCGGGGACTTCTGTTCCTATGGTCGCTTCTCCTGTGGTCGGGTTTTGCTCGCCCTCAGCGAAGGCTGGTATGGCGGTGCAGGTCAGCATGGAAAGACAAAGCAGGAATACTGCATATTTTTTCATGCGATCAACTCCTTATGATTCGGGTGCTGCATCAGTGTATTCAACATTGAATGTCACGGTGTCACTGTACTCACCTGCGTATGCGGTCTGCCAGTCTTCCGCGGTGATATTTATGGTAAGGTCTGTTTTATCACCTACTGCGGTGTATTCTGCGGAAGTGAATACATTTTCGTTAACGGCATCGCTTGTTCCCTCGAAAATGGTGTATGCAAGGGTCTTTTCCTCGTCAGCCTTGTTCTCCATCTTGCTGTCGGTGACCAGGGATACTTTTACCGCCTTGCCGGGGTCGAGCTGTGCCTTTGTAAGTTCGATGGTGCCGAAATCGGTATTCTCGGTATTGAATGTCACCTTGGTGTCGAGGGGGATAGTCACGATGTATGCAGGTGCTATCTCGGTGGTGATTACCGCATTAGCCGACTGCGGGTCGCTTGTCTCGTTTATCGTGGTGGGTTCTGCGAACGCCGTAACAGGCATTGCCAGTATTGCAAGTGCGGAAAGTCCGCTTATAAGTTTTTTCATATCGGTTCCTCCTTATTCAACTTTTATACCAAAGGTCAGCGTTTCGGTGTGCTTGCCTGCGTAGGTCGCGCCTGTTGCCTTGGAGAATGCCAGTGTCTTGGACTGCTCGCCTGTCTTGGTATCGAACTCTGCAACTGTGCCGCCTACCGAAACGTTGGTATCACCTGACTTTATGGTATAATTCGCGGTGGAATCGCCTATCTTTGCGTTGAAGGTATCTCCGCTTTCAGTATTGCTTGCGCTGTCAATGGTGACAACTATCTTCGCGTTCTGGGTAAGTCTGACATTCGTGGCAGTTATCTGTCTGGTAGTTTCTGCAGTGTCGGAAAGCGACACACTTGCGGGGATAACTACCGAGTATGTGGGTGATACATCATAGGATACTTCCATACCTGCGGTTGAAGGTATGGGGTTTGGCATATTATCGGGATCGGGAACTATCTCGATATCCCCGTTCGCTCTTAAAACAAGATGCAGGGTGCTTTCTTTCTGGATATTGTAATCGGCAAGAGTTCTGTCATCTTCAAGCTGTTTGCCTGCAAATATCAGTCTCTGTTTGTTGGGAGCAATACTCTCTTTATCCTGTATTTTTGCCTTTACGTTTTCAATAGTATCGCTGGGTTCAACATCAAGAGTGATGGTTTTGCCTGTCAGGGTCTTGACGAATATCTGCATTGCGTTTGCGGTCAGTGTGCAGACAGATGTTATCATAGTCAGCGCCATGCCTGCCGCCAGTAATCTTTTAGTTTTCATTATGATGGCTCCTTTTCAATAGAAATTCCGAATACTACGGGGTCGGTGTACTTGCCTGCGAATGTGGGTGTCTCATCGGTGGTGAAAGAGATACCGGCACTTGCGGGTTCGGTCGAGGTGGGAAATTCGGCTACCTTGCCGCCTGTTTCCTTGTTTGTCAGCTTGCCGAAATTTCCCTCGGCGGTGTAGGGGAGCTTATACTCGCCTGCACCCTCGTGGGACATATTGAACTTGCTTGCGCTTGTTAGGGTGACAACTATCTTTTCGCCCTCATTCAGGAATACCTTGCCGGTCTGAATGGTGCCGCTGCCCGAATACTGTTGTCCGTATTCGCCTGTAAGCTCGAAGCTTGCGGGTATTGTCACGGTGTAGGTCGGATCAACGTTAAATTCGACCGTCGAGCCCGCCGTTTCGGGGGTAGGGTTCACGTCAAAAGGGTCGCCGCCTTTAGGGGTGATAGTCGTATTACTGATGGCTGCTTCTGCAAAAGCTGTAACTGTCATCATACTTGCAATTGTAAATGCGGTCATGCCGCTTATCAGTTTTTTCATGGTGGATACCTCCTGAAATAAATTTCTGTTACTTTGCTATCAAAACTGTCTCAACGTTCGCGCCGTTATCAGTCAGAGTATCGTTAAGCGTCACTGTTGTATCGGCGGGGATAGTCACGATATATGCAGGAGCTATGTCAAGAGTGACATTGGTCTGACCCGACTGCGGAACGCTCTTTTCATTTATGGTCGTATCGGCAAATGCGCTCATCGGGGCGATGAGCATTGCCGCTGTGAGTAATGCGGATAAACCGCTTATGATTTTTTCATTTAATCACCTTCGATAAATATTCAAATTTTACATAATGCCTTAACCAATTACATCGTTCAAGAGTACAGAAGAAACCAACTGCGAATTGACGAAATCAAAAACAATTATTCCCATAACGCAATCTGCTCTCTTAGTAATAATGAATTCAGTGACTTTGGGATTAAGAAAATCGGCATACATTCTGGGAGTCCATGTAAATGGTATGAATCCAGCAGTGGTTCCTGTTGCACTTATATGGTTGATTTTCATTCTTTCCGAATCATACGGTAAGTCGATGTTTGCTTTTATCTCTCTTATTTTATCATCTTCGTTCGGAGCATTATAGTTATCTTGGATAACAAATTTAGCATTATCCCCATACACAAATCCATACCCATTCGCACTGAAAAAATGCTCGTTTAAATTATCGAGAACGACTATTTTCCCCCTCACATCATCTAACAGCGGCCAGTTGATCTGTCCATTACTTTTCCAAAACAGATGCTTATATTTTTCAAATAACGCAGATAACAGTTCATTGTAATGTTTTTTATCGTCCACACCTACGTCACGTTCGTTTTTTAACCTTACAATAATTGTTTCACTTGGATTATCGTTAAGAAATCTATTTACCCATGTCATAAAATCTTCTAATCCATGAACACAATCTATAATCCAATGACACCCTCTTAAATCGGCATCAATTCTAATATCAAAATATCGACATCCGTTATTTAGTTGTTCCCAAATATTGTAGGACTGCGTTTTGGCAGTGTAGTCAATACGACTTCCTGCCCCAGTAAAATCATATGAAAGTGAATCGTGTGTTCCCGGAATATCCATCTTATTGAGAGGAGTATTACCAGCAATGCCTTTCATCCAGCATCTAAAATCTAATTTCGAGGCATCATCAGATATGACAATAAACATATCCCCATCGTGCTGCCATAATATAGATTCTGTTGACCTTGAATCATCCCCCGAAAATCCAGTTCTTTCAACAGTGAAATTACGTTTAGTTGCATCCCACATCTCAATTTTCACTTTCTTTTTAGGGTCATTTTCAAGTACATATTTTGCAATACCACGGTCATCACATCTATCTTCAAAAAAGCCTTCTGACCACTCAACATAGAATCTTGCTTTTTCCCCAGCTTCTAACTCCTTCGGGAAATCCCACGCATCCATTTGATAGGTAAAGAATGGTTCTGCCTGAATCAATTTACTTCTTGTGTTGTTAATTAAATTAACTGCTCCGCCTTGTCCCATACAAATAACCTCCTTGTTTGATAGAAACATGATTTTCAAACTATAATTCTTTATGTCATATCTCAATTGTCAAACTAAGCTGTCAGTATTTCGTTTATTATTCTACCGAGCCACATAACGCAGCTCGGTAGAATGCAAATAATCATTATATCACTACTTACGGCTCATAGGTGTAGGGGCTTACGCTGATAGCACCTACGTTGTTGCCTATGGTCACAGTGCCGCAAACACCGCCTCCTCCAGGACCGATGCTATGTGCACCTGTATCACCTTTGCCCTTTGTGGCTGTTACCTTTGTGACGGTATTTGCAATGGTGATATTGCCACAGGATGTTTTAGATTGAACGCCGGTGTTTCTGCCGCTTCCAATACCGGCAGCACCATTGTAGCCTGTTGCAGTGATCGTACCGCCGTTGATTGTGATATCGCCACAAGATGTATCTGGACCGCCTCCAATACCGGCAGCACTATCGCCGCCTGTTGCAGTGATCGTACCGCCGTTAATTACGATGTTACCGCAAGCAACTTGGTATCCTCCGCCGATACCTGCACCACCGGGGTTGATAGCATTGCTGTATGCAGTCAAGCTGCCGTCGCCACCAATGGTCAGAGTCTTGTCCTTAGCAATCCAGATGCCGGGGTAATTGTTATAGTCATCGCTGCCTCTGCCGGCACATATTGTATTCGTACCTTTCAGGATAATAGTCGCATCGTTTGGACAGTTGATACCTGCCCAGTCGCAATTTTTCCCGAGGTTGGTGATATTCGCATCTTTCAGCGTGACAGTCGCACCATCTGCGATGGAAATCTTGACATTTGCAGCAAGCGTACCTGTCAGAGTTACGCCGTCCTTTGCTACATAGTCGGCTGTCAATGTTGAAAGGTCAACAATAGTTTCTGCACTCTCCACCGAGATAGTAAATGTTACAGTACCTGTGTAGTCACCTGCATTCGGAGTAGTTGCAGGCTCATTGAATTTAAGAGTTGAAGAACTTGTCTGTGTGCCTGCTGCTACGTTCAATACCACATCGCCAACAGCAACATTATCACCGCCCTTAGAAACGGTATATGTCAGTGAGTCAGTAGCTGTTGTTAACTTGAAAGCATTATCCGCATCGCTGGTGCCGGACAGTGTGACATTAAGCTGTTCTCCTGCATTCAGGTTTACATTTCCCGCTTCAATTGTTGCCTCATTACCAAGTGCTACAGTTGCAGGGATGGTGACTGTATACACTGCACTTGAAGTCCAAGTCACATCAGTCATAGCATTTCCCTCGGCATTGTAATCAGTAGCAAAGGCGGATATAGGAACAATAGCAGAAATCATTGCAATCGCCATGACAGATGCTATTATTTTTTTAGTATTTTTCATAGTATCACCTCAAAGTATTTTAGGATAATGCTATTCTACCGAAATAGTGAAAGTAAGCTGGTCGGTGTATGTGCCTGCAAACTTCGCATCTGTCGGTTCTGTAAAGCTCAGAGAGCCTGAACCTGTTTTAGTTGTGCCGTCATAAGCAAACTCAAAGGCAGTATCATTGAGTGCAAGAGCCGTGTCACCCTTCTTGACCTGATAAGTAGCAGTAGCAGCGTCAGCTGTCTTAACTGTGAAATTTGTGCCTGTTACGGTATTTGCTGCCGCTGTCAGCTTGACAAGAATTTTCTTTCCTGTTGCGAGATTAACATTGCTTGTGGAAAGTGTTGCTGTCCCACCAAGTTCCACGCTTGCAGGGATTGTTACGGTGTAAGTTGGATTAACTGAGTAGGTGACATTCATTGTGCCTTCCTTTGGTGCTGGAGTATCCTGTGTGATATCCGTAGCAAATGCCGACATAGGGGCGATCGCAGATACCATTGTGAGAGCCATTACAGCCGCTAAAAGTCTTTTCGTGTGTTTCATGTGTAGTCCTCCTTGAATTTATTTTGCGATAAGCACTGTTTCAACGTTAGCACCATTCAGCGGTGTTTCCTGATCGAGTGCGATTGTCGATATTTTTATTGTTGCGGGATATTCACCCTCCGCAAGGGGCTTGTTCAGATGAACGTCATAAATGCAGTCGCCGGGCTTGACGTACTTCGATTCAAAGATCGTTTCACCGCTGTCTTTCAGCACAAGCTCAAACTTGAAGTAACAGGGGTTGCCTTCGGGGTTCATCAGAGCCATCTGCACATCTTCCGTGTCCTTAGCAATTGTGATCGAGGGGTAGCCGGGTATCTTGATACCGACTTCCTCACCACCCTGGTCCTTTGGCTTTTCGCCTGTGTATTCACCTGCATTTTCGTCAAGCTCGATAATATTAGCTTTTGAAGTTGTATCCTGCTGTGTGGGTTTTGTATCACCAATTCTATCCGAGTTTTTCCTGCTCAGATTTATCCCCAGCACGATCCCTCCAGCTATCAGCAGTACGATTATCGCTGCTACTATTACCAGCTGTTTTTTTGTAAGTGTTATGCCTTGTTTTTGATTCATAATGATCTACCTCCTATTAAAAAGCGCACCCTTTTTGAAAACACTTATCCCCAAGAGTACGCTTCTATCAGTATAGTATTAATTTGAAAAGGGGCGTAGTTATGCCATGTCTGTCGATCTCTCTATCTATCTGATAATAATGATTCCGCATGGATTTTTCAACTCTTTTTTGGATATTTAACATACAATTCATGTATTTATTTTATCATCATTTTACTATTATGTCAAGTTTGTATTAATATAATTTGAATTTATAACATAAAATTTGAGCATAATGGCAAAAAACAAGTTCGAAGTTGGGCAAAGTGCGAGACAAAAAAGGAAAAATCAGGCATTTGCGTTATACAAATGCCTGATCAGTCAGTTTGTTTTTTTCGATGCTTTTTCATGGACAAAATACGGTATCTGTCCTTGACAGGATACGTTCACTTTTGGATGACAATTTGGAGGAGCGGTGACAATAATGTTTTGCAGGACTAGGAGGAAAAATACAATGAAGTATCATATTTACGTTTCAGATAACTACGATGCAGAAGATGTAGTAGATTTCTATGTGGAAAGTGAAGATTCACCAGAGTGTATTGTTAAGGCAGTTGCGTTAAAAACAATAGAAGATAATGATCTATCAGATGATAATATTGAAAGCATCTCATTCAATACTATGGAGAATCATTATGGAGTTCTAATTCAGTGTCATGATTATCATATAATGGTGTGGCTGGCTGACGGAAACATTCCCACAATAACAATCGAACAAAAATTTCTTAATATTGCAAAAAACATTCCTTCTGATGTCCGTTATGATTCAGATAATGATAAAAAACAGCTCAAAAAAATGCTGGATGAAATTTACAAATAATAAAGAGGAGTAAATTACATGATTACAATTACTACACATAAAGAAGGTTTTATGCTTGAAAGGCCCGGTACACCGAAAATGTTCTTGTCATACAGCGATGCGCTTACTCTTTCTCAGGCTGTAGATAGAATGTACCATATCGAAGATGTAAAAACCAAGCTGGAAGAAATAAACGAGTCAGAAATAACAGAAGATGATATCGATAAGATCTGTGATGAATATGAACGCAGACTAGAAGATGATGATTCATGGAACTTTATGCTTCGCGATGTTATTTCAGAATTCAAAAAAACAAGTAAATGTAATAATACAGTAAAATAAACTTCCCATAATTATATTGGATTATGAGAAACAGGAGGATAATATGAACTATAAAATTTTTCAGATGAAATATTCAAATAAAACACGAGGTGCTGTTTTTTCATGTTATGAAACAGCAAAAAAAGAGAAGCCGGATCTGTCAATAAAGGATTATGACATGGTTTATTCCGGTAAAACCGATTTATCTGGCAGTGACAGCTATGCGCTCAACGAACTGTATAACGTATTCAATATCAGACATCCGAAAGATTTCAAAGGACGCAGTATGAGTGTTTCTGACGTCATTGATCTTGAGGGAAGACTGTACTATGTTGATACCTTTGGATTCAAGAGAATAAATATTGATTTTAAGCTTATCAAAAAGGAGAACTAGATAATGTATGATACGAAAGATATAAGAACTTGCAGTGAAGATGAAAAATTAACTCAGCTTGCTGAGTTAAAAGGTCAGCTTATCGACTTCTTCGAAGAATTTCTTGATAGCAAAGGAGTTATCATCCCTAATCCTGAAAGAGACGAAGATGAAGATCTTGATCCAGAGGAAAGTGCTAATATTTACGGAAGTGATTACGATGAATTGTCTGATAGACTTATGGAAACTATCGAGAATTGGGGGTTGTTAAAGCCTGAAATAACTGTAGATACACCTGCGGGGCAGCTTGTGGCTTATGCAGGCAAAGATCTGGATAATCCTTCCGTGGGGATCTGCTATAGACCGCAAAGTGGCGGTGAAATAGATTTGGCTATGGCAGAAACTCAGGGGGAAGATCTTCGTAAAAATACCAATGTAGGCAAAAAAGATGTTGTACTGTATAAATGGGAAGATCCTTTTTTGGAAGACTACACATCAAAATCAGTTTTTCACGAAAAAGACATCGAACGAGCTCTTGAGTAACCTCTAAAATTATAAAAGTAATTATGTTCTCCCTGTTTTCAATAAACGGGGAGTTTTTATTTATTTGGATTTTCAGATATAATTGTTATAGAGTGTATCATTGATAACTTGGATTTTAACACAGTCAGGAGGAGTATTTATAGCAAATATATAGGAAAATACAGATGATCAACTATACGAATCTGATAAATGCAATAAAGTTAATTATTACCGAAAGGAGAAATATGATGAATAAAACTATAATTGTAATAAATGGCAAAGGCGGCTGTGGGAAAGATACGCTTTGCAATTTTGCTTCGGAAAAGTATCCAACATTAAACGTGTCATCCATTGATCCCATGAAGAAAATGGCTGAGATAATCGGATGGAACGGAAGTAAAACTCTTGAAGACAGAAAATTCCTTGCTGATCTGAAATCTCTTGTAACACGTTATAACGACGGTGCCAACGAGTATATTCTGAAAAAAGCAGAAGAATTTGCTGGCTTACCGGAATATAAGGTCATGTTCGTTCATATTCGAGAACCCGAAATGATAGAACATTTCAAAGAAACTGTAAAACATCGTGTATGCGGCATTACTGTTGTCACTCTTCTGGTCAGCAGGAACGAAAAGGATTATCTTGTTTTCGGAAACAGAGCTGATGATGAGGTAAATAAATATAATTATGATCATGTATTTGAAAATAACGATGACCTTCACAGCACAAAAGAGTCTTTCCTTAAATTTCTTGATTCGGTCCTGACTGATTAAGCGTTATCTCCCTTCTTGTTTTACAAGTGGGGAGATTTTATTATCGTATATTTTCTTGTAAAATAACAATAGTGAACATTCACTGATAGTTGGAGATCAAACAAACTATTACGAGGAGGATAATTATGGATAATATCAACGTAGTAAAAACACTGCATTTGTGGGAGAGAATCAACGCATCATTTAAAGGCAAAGTCTTTTTCATAAAGGACGTATACGACAGATTTACCGAAGAAAAAAAAGATACTATAAGGGGCAGAATATACGAACATCTTGGAAAAGAGTTTCAAAGAATAGGCAGAGGGATTTATTTTGCCGGATCAAAAGATGAGGCTGTGGCTTTGATAGAAGGGGATGGAAGAGATCTTTCTGTTTTTTCAAATGATTCATTCGACTGTATCATAACAGATCATCCGTGGTCTGACGAAAAGGCTAACAAAGGTGGAAACAGAAGTTTTGCAGATTATGAAACATTCAGGTACACACCCGATGACTTCAAGGAGAAGGCTCGCGTTCTTAAGGATGGCTGCTTCCTTGTGGAAATGATACCTGCCGAAAACGAATCAAACTACGAATATTTGTATCAGATCAAAAAAATGGCTGAAGCTGCTGGATTCCAGTATTATGCAAAGGTCCCATGGACTAAAGGGACTTTTGTAGGAAATACAGGAAGAAAAGCAAAAAATCAGGAGGATATGATGATCTTCAGCCTTGGAAAAGCCCGCAGCATGAGACCTGATGCCAAAAAGGATAAAGCTGATCCTACGGTAAAGCATTATATGAGTGGAGCTAACGGTATGCTTCCTACAAATTTTAATGTTCAGCCGCCTGATAAGAAATCAAGGATCCATCAGGCAGAAAAACCTATGGGTCTTGTTGAACAGATCCTGGATTATCTTACCTTCGAGGGGGAAATCGTATTGGATCAATTTGCAGGCTCCGGTGTTGTAGGTGAGGCTTGCATAAATAAAAAAAGAGGGTGTGTTCTCATCGAAAAATCCAAAGAATGCATCAAAAAAATAATTCAAAGACTTGGTCTTTCTGATTGTTCAGTGATTTCTTCTTCAGCTATAGCATAAAAGAAAGAGGTTGTCATAGCGACAGCCTCTTTTAGCTTGAAGGATCATATGAAATTGAAAGTTTCTTTGATAGCTTTTTCAGGATCATAATTTTTACGTAACGATAACTCTGTTACATCCTTTATAAAGTATGATTGAGCATCTAGGTCAGTAAGATCGTATTTTTGAGATAATTGTTCTATTCTGTAAAAGATGGAATTTTTTAAATCATTTCTTATCAGCTGATAGAATTGTTTAGCTCCGAATTTTTTTATGAACTCATCCGGATCTTTTGCATCCCGTATGCTTATCACGTATACTGTAAATCCGACACTTTCAAGTATGTCTATTGCTTTTTCAGTTGCCGCTATCCCGGCATCATCATTATCATAACATATAATTATTTCGTCTGAATAACGCTTTAGCAATAAAGCCTGTTTGGTTGTAAGAGCTGTCCCACAGCTCGCCACAGCGGTTCTGAAGCCTGCCTGATGCATTGATATCACATCGAGATTACCTTCACATAATATCGGTGTTTCACCTTTACTTATGTTTTTTACGGCATAGTTCAGAGAAAACAAGAAGTTGTTTTTGGTATAGCATGGTGTGTTTTTGGTATTTAGATACTTAAAATTGTTATCACCATCTAGTTTTCTGCCACCAAATCCGATGATATTTCCGTTTATATCTATAAAAGGGAATATAGCTCTGTTATTAAAAAAATCAATGATCTCATCGTTTTTGGATACTGTAACCAGTGAGCTTTGAAGAAGCTGTTCGATCGTGTATCCTAATCCAAGCATATGTTCTTTCAGTGATGTGAAATTTCCATCTGCATAACCCATTCTGAAATTACATATGGTCTCTGTTGTAAGACCTCTTTTATTTATAAGATAATCCAGGCATACATTTTCCTTTTTTGAAAATAACCTTTCAAAAAAGAATTTTGCAGCTTCGTAATTCAACTCATAAAAAGTTTTTAAATCGCGAGGTTTTGTATGTATCACATGATTTTTCTTTCCAACGGCATCTTTGTAATGGATCTTATTTTCGTTCATGAATCTCGCCTGATCTCCATTTTTGCCGCAGTTAAAACAATGATAGCAGTTTTCTTTTTCAAAAACGTATAGCTGTATAGCTCCGCAAAAAGGGCATTTTCCGCGATATAGCCCATTCCCGATGTGCTTAAGTGATGTTTTTACGGAAATTATTTTGAGAATACTGTTATTTTTCATTTATATCATTTCTCCTTTGTTTAAGAGTGGATCCTTCAAATTTTCGCTCCAATTTTTCAATTTTATCTTTCGATTAAATTATATCAGAAAATAATAAATGATAAAAAATAAAAAAAGCTTGTTTTTATCTGAGTGAATTTTCTTCTACAATATAATCAGAGATAACGATTGATAACTGGAGATCATTAATTGTTGCTCTATATCGATGTTCTAAACCCTCCAACTATCGATATTAACTACCGTTTCAAGGCTATAATAAATTAATAAGCCATTATCATATATCTTACTACTCTATAATTTCCTTTTAGGAATGTACATATACTTATCGAACCACTTATCAAATCTCTTTTTCAATTTCCTTCCTTATTCTCACAGTGATTCTCACCTCATTGTCACTGTGTAATATATACCACTTATCATATTATTTATCAAATTTTTACGGAGCATGTACCCGGCGCTGTTGTGTACATGCTCCCGAAAGGAGTATTTTACATATGAACGTCACATTTCTTACTAAAACAATAGACGATAGATTTTCGATATTGGAGCTCGGCAGTAATGTCGAGTCAATGAAGAGTCTTTTAAAGGCTCATGTCAAGCGCTTTCTGGATAAGAAAGCAAACGTAACATCAATAGAACCTGCAATGCACTCATCAGAGGATATGGGTTCTGTCATAACATTTTCTGATAATAAGGGAAAAGAGCATACAGCTCGATTTACTTTGTTATCGGGAGATGCAGATGAATTTTTTAAACACTGAGCAACAATAAACGCCTTCCTGAATTATACGGGAAGGTGTTTTTATTTGCCTGAATTTTCAATTATAATTTTAGTAGTGATATGATTTGATGATTTGGAGCATTTCATATCCTAAAAATTATAGAAAGAAAGGTTATAAAAATGAATATAAGCAGTACATACAGAAAACTGATCAAGAGAGGGCAGGTGTATTTTGCTGACCTCGGTGACGGAATAGGCTCTGAAATGGCAGGCGTAAGACCTGTTATCATTATCCAGAATAATATGGGAAATAAGTATTCTCCTACTGTAACGGTAGTACCTATTACGTCTAAATTCAAAGATCTGAATCAGCCCACTCACTTCTTAGTACAGGCAGGAACAGCCAATCTTAATAAAGACAGCGTGATCCTTGCCGAAAGTATAAGAACTATTTCAAAAGAACGCTTGAGATACTATATTGGAGATCTTAATGATAACTTCATGAAGCAAATAAGCAATACAGTAAAGATCCAATTAGGCCTGAATTAAGGAGGAAATAATGATGGTAAGAGGAATTTACAAAGGTGGATTCATCTCAAGACAGGATGCAGCTGAGGGAAAATATTATTGTCCAAAATGTAAAAGACCGCTGTACATAACAAAGACCCCGGGTTATTTTGGACAATGCTTTCACTGTGATGAAGATTTCTACATGATAGAAGCTCTGTCGGAAGAAAATGAATGCGGCGTTATGGTAGGCAGACCCTTAAACGGAATAACTGTTAATGGTGGAATCGAGTACTTGCTTAACAGCGAAAATAAGAGGATGATATTCGATTCACCCGAAGACGCAAAGAATTATTTAATTCAAAACGGAGTGTCTAAAGTAGCTGCTGAGTTATTCTACTATATAGACGCGGCTATGCAGACTGAGATCGAAAAAACCGATCAGTAAAGAAAAGGAGCATTTCAATGAATATCAATAAAATTAACGAACTACTTGCCTACAAATATTCTCTTTATACAGAGGATGTTGATGAAGCACTCAATGACGAAAAAATTAAAGCATTCGCTGATAAAATAAACAGCTCATCAAGCCGTGAAGAAATGACTGATAAAGATGAAAGACTAAGAGAAATGATCTATTCATACCTTTCAAGAAGAAAAGAAAATGGCATTTATGTGTCTGTGTACAAAGGAGTAGACGAACACAGATGTATGAAAGAAGGTATCAGGCATCCTAAAAATATAGTAAGTGATATCTTGTACCGAGTTGGTCAAGCAAAACTTGAACCGGATGAGTATTTTACTGAATCATATAACCTTAAAGAGATTTACAGTGAATATAAATACGTAATACCCGAATCTATAGCTCAAAAATGTCGATTTATGTGTGATGTTGATTATGGCAACTGCGAGGGAATATATTATGACCTTATGCTGTTTGATCATAGCAGATCGGTCCATAGCCTTATAGTAGGCAAAACGTTATCCAAAGATGAACAAGCGTTTATGAAAATGAGTTATATGGGCTCTTTTGTAAATCTTCTTCTTAAGAACGATTTTTGCAAGGTAAACACATCAGTTCTAAATCTGTAATTTTGGGAAAGAGTCTCATCGTGAGGCTCTTTTTTTATTGCAGTAAATTTTCTTTTAAAATATTAATGGAAAGAAAAATAGTCTTTCTTCATAATGAAATGTATAAAGAAAGGGTGTTGAAGTATGTTTAAGTGTTCCGGTTCTTACAGAAGAAGTAACTATAAGAAGATGAAAAGAGATGCTTTCAAAAGAAAACATCTTTATGAAATAAGAGCTGAAGCAGAGAAAAGACGGGATGAATGCTATGATAGAAAGCATCGTCGTTTTGTCTCCGAAAGGACATACTCCACTCAGGCTGAATATATTAGAAAATATTTTGCATGTCAATAAATACATAACTTAAAAAGAGGGATTCTTAATGGCAGGATATAATTACAAATTAAACATGAGCAATAATGCCGTCGAAGCTTATGAAAAGGGAGCAAAGCCCTATAACGAGTGGAGTCTGGCAGAAATAATAGACAAGGTACTGGATATCTATGATCCGGAAGAACACGCCTTTGATATCAATAAATTAGTAAACACTCCTCTCAAAGCAGTAAAATTATGTGTTCTTTCATATTCATCGTGGCATCACACAACAAAGAAATACAAAGAAACAGAATTCTATTTTGTGGATCGGAAAAAGTTATTGATGCTTACGGATAAAGATATAGATAAATACGTGGATTTCGTAATGCAAAAAGAAATGTAACTTTATACTCTTTCAGCAAGAAGACTCCCACCTCTTAGGTGGGAGATGAATTGCGTTTCTTACTCACTGAACTTTTCACTTCGCTCATAGCATAAAATATTCAGTCGAATAAAATGGAGTGGCTAAAATACAGTGGATTTGGATAATAAAGCACATTCTTGCTTTACAAAATGGGAGATTTTTTTAACAGGGCGAGAACACACGTTATTTCAGTTGTGGGATGAAGCCCTGTTTATATTATTACTAATTTTCTTGTATAATAATATTGTAGATAATAATTAATAACTGGAGGTCAGACAGATCAAATAATACTACTATTACAACACTAAAGAATTTAAAATCAAGAACATAAAGCCATAAAAGGAGTGAACACTATGGCAAACAAGGCATTTAAATTCAGAATATATCCAAATAACGAGCAAAAGGTTTTGTTTGCCAAAACCTTCGGCTGTGTGAGATTGGTATATAACTATTGGTTATACAAAAGAATCAAGCAGTATAAAGAATATGAAACAACTTTAAGTTACAACGCTTGTGCCAAAGAAATGGCTGGACTTAAGAAAATGGAGAAATACTCATTCTTACGGGAAGTGGACAGCGTATCATTACAGCAGTCGCTTCGACACCTGGATACAGCGTTTCAGAACTTCTATAAACAGCCTAAAACAGGATTTCCCAGGTTCAAATCAAAAAAATGTAAAAAGAACAGCTATTCTACTGTTTGTATCAATGGTAACATATCCGTATCCAACGGATATTTGAAATTACCAAAAGTCGGACAAGTAAAATTAAGGCAGCACAGGAACATTCCTGATGAATATGTTCTCAAGTCTGTGACAGTTAGTCAGACTCCAAGCGGAAAATACTATGCAAGTATTCTGTATGAGTACGAAAACCAAGTACAGGAACAGGAACTGCATGACTTCTTAGGGCTTGACTTTTCGATGCACGAGCTGTACAAAGACAGCAACGGCAATGAACCGGCTTACCCCGGATACTACAGAGGAGCTGAAAAAAAGCTAAAAAGAGAACAAAGAAAACTTTCTCTTATGCAGAAAGGCTCTAAAAACCGTGACAAACAACGTATCAAGGTTGCTAAAATGCATGAGAAAGTTGCAAATCAACGAAAGGATTTTCTACATAAACAGTCAAGACAGATAGCCAATGCCTATGATTGTGTATGTATAGAAGATCTTAACATGCAAGCAATGTCTCAGGCACTTAAATTCGGCAAGTCGGTTTCAGATAACGGCTGGGGAATGTTTGTAACATTCCTGAAGTACAAACTAGAAGAGCAAGGCAAAAGGCTTGTAAAGATAGATAAATTCTTTGCGAGCAGTCAGACTTGTTCGTGCTGTGGTTACATCAATAAGGAAACAAAGAACCTTGCTATAAGAGCATGGGATTGTCCCGAATGCGGAACTCACCATGACAGAGATGTAAATGCAGCAATAAATATAAGAAACGAAGGCATGCGAATAGCATTAGCGTAGCCTTAAATCATAAAAACCGTGGGACACACGGGGTTAGCTCGCTTATGCTTAGTGCATTAGTACTATCGAACGAGAACCGAACTCGCTGAGGTCAGGGGAAACCCCCGCCTCTTTAGGCGGGGGAGGATGTCACATCAGCTTGAAAATGCTCTGTGTTTTTCAGGGCATTTATTTTTTTTAAAATACTAAATTTTCTTATATAATATAATTGTCTAAACATAGACGGAAGGGAAGTGCTATTAATGGCAAAAAAATTAGTAACAAAGGTTATTTTTGAGGTTGGTGATATTCAAGTAAATATAAGAGATGTTATGGATTCGGTCAAAGTAGCTTGGGTAAATGCCGGGAATTCACCGGATAGCCTGAATGAACTTACATTTTACATCAAAGCAGAGGACAGGAAGGCTTATTTTATAGGTAATGGCGGAAAAGTGAAAGGAAGTGTTGCGCTAAGTAATGCGGACGATCTTTCCAATGATGTTATTTTCGAATAAATTTGCTGTAATTATAATGTATGTATTTACTGCTCCACTATTAGTGGAAAACACTTTAACATAAACAAGGAGGAAACCTTAAATGAAAACAAGAAGAATCATGACAATACTTGCCGCGATGACAATGGTAACAGCTTTTGGTGCAATGTCTGCATCTGCAGAGTCAGGCATTATCGAGGATCTGTCTGTTAATGAGCTTCCTTCAGAGGATGTTCCCGTAGAGGAAGACCCTGCTGAAGTCATACCTGTAAACGACGATGCACCTACAGATTACACTCCCACAGAAAATCAAGCAATAAAAACGCAAATCCTAATACAGGTGCAGTAAGCATGAGCTTTGCAGTTGCTGCTGTAGCTGCCGGCGCGATGATTGTAAGCAAAAAGAGAAGATGAAAGTATCATTAGGTGTTCAGTTACAAAAATACAGTAATATTTCAGCATCCGAAATCTCGGATGCTGTTTTTTATTGATTTGAATTTTCGTATATAATATAAACGAGACCGATATTGATGATATGGAGTTCTGATGTTGGATCCCCATTCACTTGTCGAACTTACAATCACACTTCAAACTCTAAAACTTAAGGAGGAAGTAATAATGCTGAACAATTGCGTAATTATGGGAAGAATCACAAAGGATCTGGAAATGAGACAGGTAGGAGACGGAAATGCTGCAGTAAACTTCACTGTTGCTGTAGACCGCGACTACAAAACGAAGTCTGGAGAAACTATGACAGACTTCATACCCTGTCAGGCTTACGGAAAGACTGCCGAGTTTATCGGTAAGTATTTCGGAAAGGGAAGAATGATCAATGTAATTGGTTCGTTCAGATCAAATCCTTATAAGGATAAGGACGGCAATAACAGGATCATCTACTGTCTGCAGGCAGAAAAGGTAAACTTCACCGGCGAGCCGAAGAAGGATGCCTCAACTCAGCCTCAGAACAACTATGTTTCTGATGCGCCAATCGAAGCACCTGATGATTTCCCTTCGTTCGATAGCTTCAACGGAGACTTTGACGACGGAGACGTATTCTGATCCAACACAACAAAAAAGGGCTGTCATTAAAAAAATGGCAGCTTTTTTCTATTTACTAAAATTTTCAGCTATAATATATATAGTTAAATTGTAGAGAGGAGCATTATCTATGAACAACAAGATAGTTACTTTTCTTTCAGCTGCATTTATTCTTGCAGCTGCAACTTCATGCGGAGTTGATTCGCGGGAGGTGATAAACCAAAAATATCCCGTAGAAGCAGTTAACCTTACTAAGATAACATCCATAGACGGAGTGTATTTTTATGTGCCGGATGAACATTTGAATTCAAAAGATAATACAACAGAAAATGGATATTATCTTAAGGATGATGACTTTTTAGTAGAGGTAAGGAGAATGAATGCTTCAGCTGCGATCGATGATCTTGCTGCTTTATCATCATTTTTTTCAGGACAATTCTCCGAAAACATCTATATTAAGCAGAAATTGGAAGACGGGAAATTTGAGTGCATATTAAGAGATGATGAAAAAAACGGTTATATAAAAACCGTAAATGATGAATATGCAATTCTGTGCGTGTCCGATGATGATAAAACGGCATCTACAATTGCTGATAGCTTGAAATTATCAGAAACCAAGAAAATAGCAGACGGAAAAACAGAATCTGTTAACATTGATGATGACCTGTCCGCTTCGGTAAATGGAGTAGAGATAGGTTCGGCACTATCAGTAGAAGACATTCAGAATGATTTTGCTCAGATGGGAGCAAACTTTGAAAGCATGAAAGAGGACCTATCAAATATAAACGGTTCCTCTATCCGGGATATCAACCACAAAGTCATAATGCAGTTTAATGCCATCGAATCTACCGGAAAAGAAGCTCAGCAAGCTTACCTGAATTCGGTTGCTGCATATAAAGATGCAGTGAGTAAATATAATGTAGAGTTAAGTAACGGTATCAACCTCAATTCCACTAAAGAGGAGATCCAAAAAGTACTGAAAATAGATCTTTCTCCGGAATGGGAAAGAATAGTGATAAATAATCAGAACAAAACTTCCGATATCAGAAAAATAATAATTGAGTACAACAATGAAAAGGACAGTGTAGAATCTATAATTATCAACGATATAAATGAAATCAAAAATGAAGTTTCAAACAGAGAACAGATAAGAGATAAAATGAATGAAGAGGTTTCAAAGGAACCTATAAGGATCCCTGAAGGAATATTTGATGATAATAGCAGCGGAAGCAAGAATAAGAGTGATGTAGTTAACGAGGATGTGCTATCAGATATTGTAAAAGAAGATATAACGAAGTCTGATAATGATCCGAACACCGAATTAGGGCTTCAGGGGATCAATAAATAATAAAAACTCTTATCTGAAAGGTTATGTTGGGCTTGGAGTAGCGTAACCTTTCTTTTTAGTGATCTATACCGAGTATTTTATACAAACTGATGATTTTAAGGAAACTTGTTGAATTATTAACTAAAATCATGTATAATTTTTATAAGAAAATGAGTGCAGAATATTTTGTAGTATCAAATATACAAGAAAGGCGGTGAATACAATGCTTAAAAAACCAATTGCATTACTTCTTTCATTTGTGATGCTTGCTTTAGGTGGCTGCACTACTACCGGTACAAGTTCGGTTCCCCATCAAAGCAAACCATCCGCAACAGTAGTATCAACTGAAATTATAACAGAAATAAGTTCAGAAACTGCTGTTCCCGTGTTAAGTACCACAGAAAGCTCTGCATCAGAAACGACAGTAACTTCAGTAAGTACAACTGCGGCAATTACAGAAGAAACGACTACTACAGTTGCAGCTGAGCCTGTATCTATCGTCTTTTCCTTAGCTGACATCCCGTCTTATTCAGGTGAACCGTTTGTTGAGGTCAACAATAACATTCCTTTTTTTGAAGATAAAACTGTTACGGAAGCGTTTGAATCATACAGTCCTCTGGATGACCTTGGACGCTGCGGACCGGCTTTTGCAAATATTTGTATTGAGTTAATGCCCACTGAGCCACGTGGCCCGATCGGGATGATAAAACCGAGCGGATGGCAGACGATAAGGTATGATGATTTAATTGAGGGTAAATTTTTGTACAATCGTTGCCACCTCATATCATATGAAAATTCGGGGGAGAACGCGAATGCCCAAAATCTTATAACCGGAACTCGCTATCTGAATATACATGGAATGCTTCCTTTTGAGAATAAAGTAGCTGATTATGTTAAAAGTACTGGTAATCATGTCCTTTATCGGGTAACTCCGATTTTTGAAGGAAATAATCTTGTTGCAAATGGTGTCCTTATGGAAGGATATTCGGTTGAAGACCAAGGTCAAGGTATTCAGTTCTGTGTATTTTGTTATAATGTTCAGCCGGGAATTGGCATAGATTATTCTAATGGCGATAGCTGGGTTATGGAGGAATCAGTATCGGAAACCACAACTACTGTAACTAGCGTTACAACTCCTTCTGAGCATAACGAAACCGAAGAACAATGTGATTATGTGGTAAATACAAATACAAAAAAGTTTCATTTACCTTCATGTTCGAGCGTAAAAGATACTAAAACGAAAAATCGTTGGGATTATAACGGAAGCCGGGATGACCTGATCGCTCAGGGATATACGCCTTGTAAACGCTGCAATCCTTAAAGAAAAGAGCCTTACTCAAATTAAACCGTCCCAGCATAACTCATAAAATAATAAAATGCTGGACGTTGCACTGCTCTCAATGGTGGGCGCAGGCATTTATTCCAGCGTACCGAGGCTTGCAAGGCTGTTGTACGTACCGACAAGGTTTAGAAGCCCAACGCGGCAACAGTTCCCGAGTACGAGAAGTTCTATCAGCTTTATCGCGATATCTATCCCGCACTGAAGAACGAGTTTCCCAAGCTGGCTAAGCTGTAATAACACTGCCATAGAGTAGAGCTTTATCTGACTAGCGCTAAAGAAGCAATCTATCCACACCAAAACAATTAATACAGACAATTTACAACGGATCACTAAGCACCATTATGTCACGAAGTCATGATGGTGCTTTATTATTATATTTGAAATAGACCATGTCCCAAAAACCGTACATACTCCTATTGCAAAATCTGTTTTGATGTGCTATAATACTCTAAACATAAATGACATGGGAGGTATCATAATGACAGAGAAAAAGCCGAAAAAGCTTTATATGCACTATATTCTTGAGGTGCTGAAAAAGCATACTGACGAGGAACACAGGATATCTCAGCAGAAGATAGCCGATCTGGTGTTTGAGGACTATGGCGTGAAAATTGACCGCAAGACGGTGCGCCATAATCTTTCTATGCTGCTGGAAGCAGATTATCCGCTGGTACATACCGAGCATCACCGTACCAACAAGTGTGGTGCACATGAGAATATAATGACTGACTGGTACTTCCAACGTGTGCATAAGTGGGACGAAAGCGAGCTTTGCGTGATGATCGACAGCCTGCTTTTCTCGAACTATCTGCCGAAAAATCAGTGTGATAGGCTGGTCATGAAGATAGCCGAAATGGGCGAAGAGGATTTCCTAAAGCGCGTAAAAACCATGACATCGACGGTTGGACGAAGCGGTGTGAATAAGTCGCTTTTCTACACAATATCACTGCTGAACGAGGCAGCCATCGACAAAAAGCAGGTGCAATTCCGTTACTGCGACTTCGGCACCGACTTCAAGCTTCATCCGCGGACTGACGACAACGGTGAGAAAAAACTCTACACCGTCAGCCCATATAAGCTGCTTTCGCTGAACGGGCGGTACTATATGCTGGGGAATCCAAAGGAGCGTTATGGCGTTAGCGTTTTCCGCGCCGACAGGATAACCGATATCTCAATTACTGATGAAAAGGCGGTGTCAGTGCGTTCACTGAAAGGTTTTGAGAACGGCATAGACCTAGGCGATTATGTCCGCGAACACCCGAATATGTGGGCTGGTGAGGTCGGTTTATGCAGATTCAGATGTCAGCAGTATCTCATGAATGATATTGTTGACTGGTTCGGTACTTCGGCAGGTATCACTACCTTTAAAGATGGCTCTATGGAAGTCAGGGTGCGTGTAAGCGAGGACGCTATGCTGCACTGGGCTATACAGTACGCCGATCAGGTCGAGGTGCTGTTTCCGGAGTCCCTGCGCATGAAGATTGGCAAAACACTTAGAGAAGTGGCTGACAGATACAAGTGAGAAATTGATATCAACTACACCGCCGCTTTTTTACCCATCTTATATGTTATACTATATACCGAAGATGAAAAAAGCTTCGGTATATTTTTTATCATTGAAAGGAGCGCACATATGGGATTTATTATCAACGGAGATTTCCTGGAAAAGTACACCAAAGAAGAGGGCGTTACCAGGGCGGTCATTCCCGAGGGCGTAAAGGACATCAGGTATCATGCCTTTGATGATCGTGACGAACTTACTTCCATTCATATCCCCAACAGCCTCTACCCCTGGGAAGAAGGCGAAATTAATTTTGGTCTGTGGAATTGCGACGAGCTTGTTGAGATAACTGCAAACGAAGATAATCCCAACTATGTAAGCGTGAATGGCGTTCTGTACAGCAGGGACATGACCGCGCTGATACGCTGTCCGAACGCTATCGATACGAAACGATTCGTGATACCCGATACGGTGATCGATATACTGGATGACGCTTTCGCCGGATGCTATAACATCGAGGAGATCGTCATTCCGTCTTCGGTAAAGCTGATCTGTCCCGGTGCCTTTACTGAGTGTTCTTCGTTAAAAAAGGTAGTGTTCCCGAAATATATGCCCTTTTCTATCAACGACGATATGTTCATGTTCTGTACAGCTCTGGAAGAGATAACCATTCCCGCAGGAGTGACTTCATTATATACGCAGGTTTTTAACGGCTGTACATCGCTGAAAAAGATCACCATTGGAAAAGATGTGGAAGATTTCGACGATCTTTCATTAAGTGCGCCTGCTCTGGAAGAGTTTGAAGTTGACCTGTTCAACCAGCACTACACCAGCAGTGACGGCATTCTTTACAATAATGAAAAGACTATCCTGCTGAGATGTCCCGTGGAAAAAAGCGGTGATATAATCATTCCCGAAAGCGTCACGCAGATAGGTGATGAGTGTTCATTCGGTGGGTTTATGGATTGCCGCAAACTTAAAACTATCCATGTTCCTGCAAGCGTGAAGCGTATAAGAAAAGATGCTTTTCAGTACTGCTCAGCAAAAGTGACCTACGAAGATAAGGATTCCATTGAGTTTTTCGAGAAGAAGAGGTTTTGATATTTAAATTTGTTATAAAATTGAATTTGTTTATTTGTGTTGACTTTTGTTTGAGGATGTGGTATAGTATGATTATAATGTTAAGCAAGACCGTTTGAAATCTATAGACTGGAGGTAATTAGATGAAGAACAAAAAAGATGCAATTGATTCTTTTAAAAGAAGATTGACAAAAAAACACTGTAATGAATTTGATAACAATCAGTTATTAGTTCCCGGAAGAATTTTTATGTTTGAAAACTGGACTGGTGTACATGAAGCAGAAATTATACTATACGATAAAGAAAACTTAACAGTACAATTTCGTAATTTGTTTTATAATATAGAAGAAATATGGACTTTAGATAATTTATTTATTTTTGACGAAGAATATCTCAAAACAATTTGTGCTCAAGCTGAAGATTATGGACTGTTGACTGATGACAAGTGGAAAAATGAAAACTATATAATGGATGCTGGTGTATACATTCTACACAACGATAATAAACCTATCGATAGAGGATACTATACAGGACAGGCTAAAGGAAAATCTGGCGGATTAAGTGGAAGGCTTTGTGATCACGTCAAAAATGAAGACTCGAAAATAGATAAAGCAATAAAGGAAAATGAACCATTTTCGCTTAAAGTTATAAAGTTAGCTAATACTGATTATGAGGAAATTAATGCACTTGAAGTTGCACTAATTGCGTACTATAAAAGTTGGGATAATTGGAATAAAGACGGATATAATGCTAATAGAGGTCCAAATTGTGCTGGAGAAAGAGCAATAACCAAAGAATTACTATAATCACCAAAATGGACAGCACACCGCCGTTTTTCTCCCCATCCCATATGTTATACTATATACCGAAGCAGGAAGCTTCGGTATTTTTTTACCCGAAAGGAGCAAAAATCATGCGTATACTCAATATCCACGGCTACAACGGAAGCCCCGAGAACAGCGCTTATAAGGCGCTTGCAAAACTTGGTCACGAGATCATCTCACCCGCTTTTGACTATGAGAACGAATCTCCCGACAATATCATGGACAGGCTTAGCAGTATTGCTGAGGAAAAGTCTCCCGATATCATTGTCGGCACAAGTCTGGGCGGATTTTATGCGGCGGTGCTGTCTGCTGAACTTGATATCCCCGTGATAACGGTGAACCCGTTCCTCATGCCTTTTCTGACATTCCCCGAACATATCAAGCCACTGATAGCGCTGTTTGGTGAGCTTTCAAAAATCAAAAGCGAGAACGTCAGCTGTATCGTCGGTTCGGACGATGAGGTGCTGGGAGATCACACGTTCACTAAAGATCTTCTGGATAATCAGCGTTTTCGCATCATCGATGGCGGCAAACATTCGGGAGCGACTATTCCGCTTGAGGAATATTTCGGAGAGGTGATCAAATAACCTTGAAAAAAGGAGTGTTCTGGCTGATAAACGGCGAACTGCTGACTTTCCCCTTTGACGGAAAATACCCCGAGGGCACAGCAAAGTCGGGGGACACTTACAATCATCAAAAACTGTGGGAAATAATCCGACCCAAGGGCTGTAAAAAGCTTTTTGACTATTACCCGCGGGGCAGAGTTGACATTTCAAACAAAGGCAAAGCTGTGATCTATATGAGCGTGCATATTGGCGAAGATCGTCTTACCAAGATAAAGTCAGCCTTTGAGATATCGGGCGATACCGTTATCAGGTACGACCACAGCAGACATTATATGTGCTTTCTTGACAAATGAGGAGGATAATATGAACGTGACCATACTTTCCCGCAAGCAGGCAGAAGAACTTATCGCCGATGGCAGATTTCCCGAAAACAGCGCTGTTATTAGCTTTTACGATCCTCAGGAATATGCAACCGATGGTTACAGCCGTGTAGATTTCAGCCGCATAAATACAGAAGTTTTCTATGTTGAAGCCCCCGATATCGACTGGGATAGTTTTGAAAATATATCACCCGCTGAAGTCGGACTGATAAAAGATATTTCCGAACTTGCAGACTTTATCTATGCCGCATTTGATCAAGATAAAAATATTATCTGCCAATGTGATTTCGGGCAAAGCAGAAGCGCAGGCTGTGCTGCCGCGATATTGGAACATTTTTATTCGTCAGGCAAAACCATATTTGAGGATAGAAAATATTTTCCGAACCAGATGATATTCGCCGAAGTTTTACAGGCGCTGATACGAAAGAAAAGAGAAATGAAAGGAAATAAAGCTCAGATGAAAGTATATATCTATTCCCGTGAACAAGCCGAGAAAATGATAGCAGAAAATCGGTTCCCGACAAATACCGCTGTTATCAGTTTTTACGATCCTGCCATTAAGCACATCAACAAGAATTACACCCATATCGATTACAGCGGAGTCTGCGATATGGTATTTTACAGCGAACTTGATGACCTGGATATTGATGTGCTTGGCAACAAGGGTTATACTTTTGAGAGCTATTTTTCCGAAGCCGATGACATGGCTGCGTTTGTTAAAAAAGCTTTTGAGTGCGGGCGGGATATCGTCTGCCAGTGCGAATATGGTCAAAGCCGAAGCGCAGGCTGTGCTGCGGCTATTCTGGAACATTTCTATCATACTGGCATAACAGTGTTTGCGGATTATGCGCGGTTCCCTAATCAGCTGGTGTTCAATAAGCTGTTTGAGGCGTTGGAAAAGATCGATCCAAGGTGAATTATGATATATCTCAAATGCTGTTGCGGGTATTTTCATACTAATACGGACATTCCCTAAGATCGTGTATCGGTGCTTTATAATAATGGCGCCATTCCACTTGCTTACTATCGTGTATTCTTCTTTTTGATAGATCTCATCTATAACATTGCTCAATACTCTGACAGGTGAGCTTTCTTCGATGTAGATCTCATAATTCATGTTAAGACGCACTTGACAATTTCTCATTTTTGTGGTACAATCCTTTCGTTGGTTTAATGTTTTTTTGCAATTATATTATACCACAAAAAGAAGAGCTTGGCACTACTTTGATATAATCCCCTTAGAGTAGACACACGAAAAAACAAAAATCGTGAAAAACTCTAGGGGGTTATTTTATGTCACGAAGAAAACTGACAGATGAAGAAAGAATTCAAGCAGTGCAAGAATATCTTTCAGGAAAAGGGAGCTATGCATCAATAGCCAAGAAATATGGGGTTACAAAAGAAACGTTTAGACAAATGGTAGTTTTCGCAAAAACAGATGGAATAGAATCGGTCAGGATCAGCCATACAAAGAAACGGTATTCAGCGAAAACTAAGTTGAAAGCAGTAACTGAATATCTTGACTGTAAAGGAAGTCAAGTAGAGATATGCCGAAAGTATCATATTTCATCCACAAGTGTTTTAAGAAAGTGGATTTCATGTTATAATAGCGGTAAGGACTTTAAAGAGCGCACACGCTCGGAAAGAGGAATTACCATGAACAAAGGCAGAAAAACAACACAGGAGGAACGTGCGGAGATCGTAGCGTTCTGCATTGAGAACGGCAAGGATTATGGGCTTGCGATGGAGAAATACGGCGTATCCTATCAGCAGATCTATTCCTGGGTACGCAAGTATGAAGCAAAAGGAGTGGAGGGACTCACAGACCGACGTGGCAAGGCAAAGTCGGAAGATGCGCTCACAGAAGCAGACAGGCTTCGTATGGAAAACAAGATACTGCAAGCCAAGCTGAAAGATATGGAAATGGAGAATAAGCTGCTAAAAAAACTCAGGGAGCTTCAAGGGGGTGGTCACTGAGCGGAGTACGAAACGAGGACAAGTATATTGCGATCAGATACATGAATGAAGCAGAGCATTATCCGATTCAGAAGCTCTGTGCTGCTGTTCACGTCGCACGCTCTGCATATTACAAATGGCTGAAAAGGAAGCAGAGTTTAAGCCAGAAAGTCAATGAACAGCTTGTAGAATGGATCAAACAACACTATGAAGAACGCAATGGTATCTTAGGGTACCGTCAGATGACAGTCGTAATCAACCGTGAGCATGACGTGCATTACAACAAGAAACGGATTTACAGATTAATGCAGATTCTTCATCTGAAATCAGTCACCCGTGTCAAGAAGAATACATATATTCCGTCAACACCGCAGATCACAGCGGAGAATATTCTGAACAGAGATTTCCACGCAGATAAGCCGAATGAGAAGTGGCTCACCGATGTGACAGAGTTCAAATACTATGTCGGTTCGGTCATCAAGAAGTTGTATCTGAGTGCAATTCTGGATCTTTATGACAGACGCATCGTAGCTTACAAAATCGGTGACAGCAATAACAATCATCTTGTATTTTCCACATTTGACGAAGCGATAGAACACAATCCTGATGCCCACCCGATCTTCCACAGTGACAGAGGTTTTCAGTATACCAACAAAACATTTCACAAAAAACTTGTAGATGCAGGAATGATACAGAGTATGTCCCGAGTCGGAAGATGCATAGATAACGGACCGATGGAAGGCTGGTGGGGCGTTCTGAAATCCGAGATGTACTACCTTCGTAAGTTTACAGATAAAACCAGTCTGATCGCAGCGATTGAAGAATACATCAGATACTACAACACTGGTCGGTATCAAATCAAACTGAACAGCATGACACCGATGGAGTTTCACCGGGCGTATGCTGCGTGACCGGGCGCCGCGGCATTTCACTTTCTTCGTTCGTCGCTACGCTCCTCACTACGAAAGTGAAATGCCAATTACTGCTAACAAATAGCAGCCTGCACATATTGCACAGACTGCTTTTGGTCACAACATAGAATATTTTTGTTTTTTACACTGTCTATTTGACAGGGGGCGGGTCACCTTTCAATCAGGTCTGTGCCAGGCTCTTTTTCTTTGTTGGGGCTACAACAGCCCCTTTGTTACGGGTTTTGATTTATATGACGTCATCCATTGACTCTTTTCTATCGAAAAAGTCACGAAGGATACTGTCACCGATCTCATCACAGAAGTCACATGCAGCTTTTGTCGATATCGTTTCCATATTCCATTCCTCTTTCACCTTTGCAAGCGCAGAAACTTTCTGTCCATAAACCTGCAGCTTAGCATCTCTGGAAATAAGGAGTTCTCCGTTCTTTGCATATTTACCTACTATGAAATTGGAGATCTTTTTACCTTTATTCATCTTTATGAACATTGCTTGCTGGTTCATAAGATTTGCGATCTGACTGTCGCTGTACTCTATACCGTTGACAAATCCATGCTTATGGATAAGTACAAATCTTTCAGCAGGAGGGAGTCTGTCAAGAGCCTTTTCAACGTCGGATTTCATATATTGCTGATCAACAATCTCCTCGCAAGTTGCTGTCAAGTCAGGAATAGAGTGATTAAAATTGTCATCATCAAGAGACTGAGCCTCGTTTTGACGAGAGCCAACCATGCATCTTTCAATGGTGGTTGTAGGTATATCTTCACCTCGGTTTGCCAGAATGCAGGATCTTATCTCATCAGCGTTAGGATAATAATTAGCTCCTTTAATGGCCTGAATATCGGCTATGGCCATCTTTATCTTTTTTTCGTTGATCATGTAGTGATTCGACGAGTTAGATGTTGCTTTGTTAAGCTCATCGAGTATTGCAGCTTTGATCTGCGACACAGCGAAGGTATGGAACTGAGTACCTTCATTGAATTTATATCTTTTTGCAGCATAGAATATACCGTATCGACCGGCCTGCATAAGTTCGTCCCAACTAGTCCTCTTGTTTGTGGTAAAGTGCTTTAAAGTCGAAGTTATCAGACCGATGTTCTTTTCGATGAGCACAGTAGCTGCAAGTTCCTTTTCACGCTTAGTGAATTGTGATTCAAGATCCTGATAGATCCTGACGATATCTTCGTTCGTAAGTTCTATTATCTCTTCTCTTGTGATCATAATTATACTCTCCTTATGGTTCTTTGTCTACTCGGCTTTTTTGACTTTTAAATAATCGAGCGCTCTTGGAATCATGCCGCCTAATTCCGCGAGAAGAATGTATGATGATAGCTCGATTTTATTCTTCGCGGCTTCGATGTACTCAAGTACAGACAAAACCTGGTCGCCGGGGATATTAACTTTTGTCGTAACAACAAGCTGATTAAAAATATCTATCGTGTTTTTATTTTTTAGATCATGCGTTAATGCATAAACCGTTAAAGCATCAGCAATATTATCATCAAACAAAAATCCCACCTCCGGATATATTTTTCTTTCTTTCGACAACTAAATTATATCATATAAATTTTTAGGTTGCAATAGGATTGGTAAAAAAATTTTTCTATATACTTAAAGTGGTAATTTAGTACAAAAAAAAACACAGCAAATTTTTTCTTTTTTAGAAAATATTCTGCTATAATAATTATATATATACAGTAATAAAGGAGATGTCACACTTTGCCAAAGATATTAAAGACATTTTGCGTTAATTGCGGCAACAGTTTTGAATGCCGAGAGGATAGATTCCCGATATGTAAATGCGGCCACACAATCCCTCTTTTTGAAAACGATGTTCGTTATGCAAAAATAGATTGTAATGATGAGATGTATGATACCGAAGAGTTTTATGATATCCAATCCAATCTTATAATTTATGATAACGGAAATGAAAAGAAATACACCGAAAACGACTATCTTACTCTGATAGAAATTTTGCCTGAACTGTATTTTTATCGTGAAGATGATGTTTGTATTCTTCTGCTTGCCGATCTTCCTTACGAAAGGAATTTAATTCAGGATTTTACTGCATCCGAATTATATCTTCACCCTATATATTGTCAGAATTCTTCAGTTTATAATTGCCTTTTTGATCTGGGGGAGATAAATGCTGCCAGGACAATGATCCACAATAAAAAACTTCTGAATTTCAACAACAAAACACAGGAGTCATATTTTCGGAAAACGGTCTCTGTTTATCTAGAAGGAGAGCTTGGAGATAATATCTTCACGGCCATTGAATGCTGCTTGAATCGATTTGAGATAGAATACTGCAGCGTTTTGATCAAATCAAACCTGTCACTATCTGATTTTAAACGGCTTATCAGAAATACTGATTTTGATAAACAGACATTGTGCAGGTACTTGAATGAAGCTGCACTTGTTCAAATAAAAGGCGATGATGCCATAAAAATGATAGAGGAATACGATTTTTACAAAAAAGAACACGAATTTCTTTCAGTCAATTTCGATGAAGGCAATCCGATTTATCATAATCATCATCTTGCGACAATATCATATAATCTCTACCTGAAAAACGGATTACTGGAATACCGTAAATATAGCAGTAGATATACGGAAGATTATGATGCTCTTCAGGTCGATGAATTTAAAATAAAACTTATCAGCGGAAAAGAACTTACCGACCTGTCGGCAGGTATACTGCCAAACGGTACAACGGCACCTGCTATAGGTGTTTTTGAGAACGATAACCTTGTGACTTTGATCGCGAATTCAAATGACCGTATTTATGTAAATGGGAGACAAGACGATATCGTAAAGGCAGCTGTCAATAAATTTTTGGATTCTACTGACGGAATAAATATATAAAAAGAAAGAGGTACAAAACTATGAATTTTTACGGGTTCAAACTAAACACCAGAGATTTTGATTCTGCTGAGAAAATAGTAGAACAGGTAAAGCGTCTTGTATACGATAAAGCACAAAAGATCTACAGAGAGCTGCTTTCTCATGAGATCCAAGTGCTTACAGATGAATGCGTCGTTGGACTTCATGATAACGATAAAATAAACTGTATATATGATGCTGCAACCGAGCTCTTGCAGAAAAAGATAGCTGTTGCTATCGCAAAAGGACTTGATACAGAATATAATTTCAATGTTGTACTGAATATGTTTTCATACAACAAGGAGATCTACATTCAAATTGCAACGTATAATTTTATTTATTACAAGGTTTTGCTTGATATCAAAGACATGCGGGATCTTTCTATCCATAGCGTTGTTGAGCAGGAAGAAAGAGATAAGAGAGTCAAGCTCTGGGAAAACATTATAGACAAATACAAAGATCATTCTTGCTTTACCGTAAAGGTTTTCCCGACAAATGATTCCTTTATAAAGCCTGATTTTAAGGATCTTATATTTGACAGCCCAATGCAAAGAGCGGAAGTCCTGGCCCGTCACAGAGTAATGAATCAGTATCTTTCACTGTATGCCGGCGGCGGAACGATTCAGCCTGAAAAACTTATGGAGTATTACGAACAAGCATTTATGAAGCTTGATTCTCCCGAGGGCGGAGAACTCAGAGAACAGTACAAAAGTGATCTTCTGCGATTTTTACCTGTTATCGAAGAAAAGATCGTTATGACTAAGATGACGGATGAAGCTCCGATCAATAAACAGCTGCAAAATATACTGGAAAAAACCCCCGGTGAAGAACAGTCGAGTCTATAAATCCAATCTACAGAAGAAGCCAATGTCGAAGTTTGGCATAACAGGCTCCCTTTTGACTATGCTAAGTTCATAGGGAACTGCGTTATATAAGAATGTGTGTTTATCCGTGAACGTATAGCCTAATCTGCAGCTCTATGGTCAACGAGCAAATATTTCCCAGAGGATAGAACAGCGTTGCTGATTCAAAATCTTGTAATAACATTGGAAAAGGCTGACTTGCAGTTTTTATGTGCTGTCCCATTGATTAAGACATATCAGAAATGCCATAGGGCATAAAGCTCTATGGCATATTATCTGATTATAAATTTATTCCGTTTTTGCTATTTTGTGATTGTAATGTGTAGTTTTGTCGCCGAATTGTACAGCATACACATGCGGATTTCGATACATTAAGTTATGTGTCAAAAATAATACATTTATCTGGTGTACAAAACTCTGAAACGCATGTTTCTGTATCATAATATTCACCGCATTTCGGACATTTGAATATTATAGTATCATTTCCACAATTAAGACACAATCCTCTGGCAAATCCATGATTGTCATCAATATTCAAATCGTCAAAGGCAACCATTGTTTCGCCACAAAAATGACATTTTACATACATAACGGCATTTGAAGCATGCACAGACGTAGAATTGGAGTTATATATCAAACCACAACGGTAGCATCTTTTGTAAGGCAACATTGTTTGTAATCCAATGTCGCATATTGGACAATAATACAGTTTCCCATAATCAGACTTTGCTTTTTCGTTTAATTTTTCAGCGAAATTATAGTTTGCAAGAAGCTTCTTATACTCGGTGCTATTGATGAGATCAGTGATAATGATGTCTTTTTCACCCGCACTAATGTCAGTAAGCATTTCTACAATGATATAGATGAATATGTGTATAATGTCATTTTCAATTTGATTAATCTCGCTTGGTGTAAAAGTATAATTTTGATGTACTAGCTTATTTCTATAGTTTTGAAATTTATCCATGTATGCAAAATGGCTAGAAAAGGTTGTGCTTAATTCTTTATTGCTTTTCATATAATTTTTTATGGTTATCCCTTTAACACACCACAAGTAAGATCACTGCACCAAAGCAGCCAAAAGCCTTAAATACGCACTGTTTCCCAGCTTACGACGGTTGAATTTGTAGCAGTATTCGGCAGCATATAACGCTGTGTGGATCTTTTCGTTTCCGTGGTAAGTTCCCATGATCATTGCTTTGAAGTTTGATATAACTTTATGCATCCAGTTCAGCTGACCGCTTGTCGGATCATATGTTTCAAAAACATGGAAGTATTTCTGTGCCAACGGTTTCTTGTAACTTCGAGCATTATCACTCTCGATCTTCGAGCCTGCGCGGATATTATCCCTGGCAAATCTACCAACAGTTATACCCTTTAAATTCGGCACATCGCTCATTTTAACGTACTCGGGATTTCCTGCTGCGTTCTTTGACAAAGCTACTATCATCTTGACTTTTTCAGTTCCTCTGCCACGCTTTTTACCGTGAGTCGGAGCACCGAGATACGTGTCATCAAGTTCAACGATCCCGTCAAGCAAATAGCGTTCTTCACGGCATTTCATAGCTTTTCTGATGCGATGAAGGATGTACCATGCAGTCTTGTAGGTCACCCCCAAAGACCTCATCAGCGTAACAGCAGAAACGCTGCATTTGTTGCTCATAATGAGGAATGCGGTGACTATCCACAGTCTGAGCGGAATATGTGTTCTGTGCATAAAAGTTCCGTTTGTGGCGGATATATCTGCTTTACAGAACTTGCATCGCAGCAGATGGCGTGACCTTATCCTGCGGTACTCAGAGCCACCGCAAAACGGGCAGGCAAAACCCTTTTCAAAGCGGATATCAAGCAGAAAATCCTTGCAAAAGCTTTCATCTGCGAACTTTGAGTATATCCCATCAAGTGTGATCTCAGGTTTCGGAAATCTTTTTGACATAGCGACAGCTCCCTTCGGTTTCTGTCACTATTATACTATATTTTCTGAGTTTTGAGGTCTGTTTATTTGGACAGCATTGTAAATTATCTGTGGTGTGTTAAAGGGATAACCATGTAATTTTTTAATTGCTCAAATTCATTAATTCTTAGTTCGTTGTTTTGGAAGGCGTCATAGATTTGATCTATCGAAAGCCCGTGGATACTCTTGGTTTCAAAAATAATGCGCACATCTACTGTTTCGGCTATTTTATATTTCATCGCTAATTCAAGAGCCATCTGTGTATTTACGATGGATAATATCTGATCAGCGTATGCTTTATTTTCAAGCCAGCGATTAAAATGATAAATCGCATCATTAAAGAATACAATAGCATTTTTAAATAATGAATCTGTAATTATGTTGCTCATAAACTATCAATCCTCTTTTACATTATATATCATAGGTATAAAAAAGTCAAGAAAATCGTATTTGAAACCGCATGGCAAAAAAGAATCAAGTACATAATCGTTGAGATCAGCGGCGAAACCACCAAGCTTCCGAAGGCTTTGATGGGTGCCGATACACATAGACGTGGCTCGAATGTATAGAAAGCAAGCTGAAGCCTGATTATTTCGGCGCTAATCTACGCTCCCAGCGGAACAAGTTCCTCGCTGGTATTGTGACGGCAATCAGGAATGGTGCATTTCTGAGTCCGTATCGTCGCTTTTTTACGGCATATGCAATCCTTTTTCACATATCAGATTGTTTTATTGCCATCATGCACCTCTTTTTCACTTTTGAGCGAAACACACATCTATGTTAACATTTTTATACATCTATAGTATACCACTTTGTATACAAAAAAGCAAGAAAACAAATGCAATTTCCACGAAAGAGGGATGTTGCTATGACAAAAAAATAATACAAGGCAAAAAAGGGAGGTATCAAAAAGTATACC
>NC_014826.1 GCF_000179635.2 Ruminococcus albus 7 = DSM 20455
GAGAATATTCCTACAACAACGTGCGGGCGGACAATTTTCGTTCAAAACAGTAGTAAATTTAAGGTCCCAGAAAATAGTAGTAGATCCATTGACCTATGGCATTCTGTGTGGTATAATCAAAGTAGTAATTATAACGGTCGTTAAATTTACCACTTAGCTGAAAGAGAGGATCGATCATGCAAAGAATATTTGGCTATTGCCGTATTTCCAGACCCACACAGAACATCGAGCGACAGGAGCGCAATATAATCAAGTCATACCCGACGGCTCGCATATACAAAGAGGCTTACACAGGAACTAAGACCTCAGGGCGCAAGGAACTTGAAAAGCTCCTGAAACAGGTGCAGAGCGGTGACATGATCGTATTTGACAGCGTGAGCCGTATGAGCCGTAATGCTGCCGAGGGCGTGGAGCTGTATCTTCAGCTTTATGAGCAAGGGGTGGAGCTTGTTTTTCTCAAAGAACCCCACATAAACACTTCTACCTATAAACAGGCGCTTTCCCGTGATGTGCCGATGATCGGAGAGGATGTAGACCTTATATTGCAAGGAGTGAACGCATATCTTAAAAGGCTGGCTGTGCGGCAGATCGAACTTGCATTCGGTCAGGCACAAAAGGAAGTTGACGACCTTCACCAAAGAACAGCCGAGGGCATCGAAACAGCACGGCGCAACGGCAAGCAGATCGGACAGCGTAAAGGGGCAACACTCAATGTCAAGAAGGCGGCTGCTGCAAAGAAGATCATACGCACGAGCTGCAAGACATTCGGTGGGACCCTGACCGATGAGCAATGCGCTGCTGCTGCAGGCATATGCCGCAAGACATACTACAAGTACAAGGCGGAGCTGCGCCGAGAGTTTGAAGCAGAGGGACTGCAAATGACCCTCGATGAAGTATCCGGACAAGCACCGCAAGGCACTAAAGACACGAACGCTCTTTAGTGTCTAAAAGACGTATTAAGCGTTGATTGAGAAAACGGAGTATGCAAGATGAGGGATCATTATAAAAAAAGTAGCTGTTGCCCGACTGCAATAGCTACTTTTTTTATTAACTGTATCGATCAAAAAACGCTTATTATACCGGCTTCTAAAACAAGCACCGCAGGTACTATATATTTTCGCGGATGATGCCAGAGGTTTGTTTCAAAGCTCCATTTAGTTATGGCGTTTTTGTTTTCCATTTTCTTTTTCTCCGGTTTTTAGTTTGTTGTCATTTTATATAAAACGTTTTTACGTTTATATACTTTACTTATCTTCATTCTCTAAAGTGAATGCCGATATGAGAAATGCTGCTGTTGCTGCACCAAACATCATACCCATGACTTTCTCGCCTTTTGTGATCTGTATAACGGCGGCAACCGTCCATATAATACCTATTATTATTCTTATGATCTTATGTCTCATATCAAACAGCTCCTTTTATCAATTTAGAACATCTGAACAAGTTTTTTGTCTGTTCTCTTTCTTTGAAAATTACTACTGCGGATAAAGTAATTGAAAACGCAGCCAGTGTCCACGCTTTTGAATATACAAGTGTTAAGATGCTTATCATCAATCCCGTCATGACCGCAAGGCTGGATTTATCTGCCCTGACGGGATCGGAATTAAATATCTCTGTTTTGCCTACTATTGCTATAAGGATTATCACAGCAATGGCAAATACTGAAAGTTCTGCAATTATAATAACTGCCAGAACTGATAACGGCAGATTTACCTTAAGACTCCGAAGCATAAGAATATCCGATATACCCGAAGGTATCACTGTCTTTACAGCACAATTAAAAATCATATATACAGTTGCATAAAGAAAGGTCACATGCGTCATCTGATTCATCATATCAAAAACTTTTGCAGGCTCTTTTTTGAAGTAAATAAATTTTAAGCATTCAAAATTTACAAGTTTGCAAATATATTATTTTATCATTTTCCCCTTTGTATTTTATCACTTTACAAACTATAATACACTTGCAGGAAATATTCTATAAAAAGAGAGTAAGCGCCTATTTTTACGGAGTAAATAAAAAATGAGGCTATTGCTTGGTTGAAACAGTCTCATAAAATTATAACATGTTTCGGATTGGAAATCACATGAAAAGACAGAATAATATAAATAGAATCATATTAAATGTAAGAAATATATAATCAAAAATTTTTACGCATGAAATATATATATATAAATGAAAATCTAAGTAATTGTGTGGTATGAAAACGGAACTTACATTTGGTAGAAAATCTCTGTTAACTTGAGAAAATATTGGTATAAAATCGGAAACGTGATTTTTGGGGATATTTAAATGGACGTTATATCAACAGTAATTTTATACCACTATTATTGCAAAAACAGTTTTTAAAACGGTCCGAGAATTGAAATTTATGAAAAAAAGACCGTCATACTTAATGACGGTCTTTTGAAGATAAACACATTTAAGCCTTACGGACTATTTCACGTAAAGCTGATGATATTTATTTAGTTTGCTGGGTTCTATGTGCAGAGTATATCTTTTATGCTGCTGTGTACCAGTTTTGCTTTAATTATGACGCAGTTTGATATTGCCTGCTCTATCACGGATTCGATCTTCCTGCCAAGCGATGCCGCTGTTGTCCTGTATTGATGTACAAGCGCGGCTATGTCATTCAGCTCCTGCAATGATACATTTGACTTCTTCTTGCGGCGAAGTATATTTCTTACTGTGTGGCGGTCAGAACGGAAATGCTTTTCAGTGGTGTAGCGCATTTTATTTCTGCCGTACTGATCTCTTGATGCAGTCACCGGATTTTGTATTTCGGCAACTGTACATTCAGAAAGTGAAAATGTAGTTCTGTGGACAGGGAAAGCAAGGCTGTGTCCGTTGTTTGAATACTCAACTGAACAGCCTATTTTTATTATTCCTGCTTTTCTGAGGTGTGCTATCGCTTTTCTGACGGTCTGAACAGATATTCCGAGCTGTTCTGCAATAGCTTTGTACGCCGTGAATTTACTTTTGAAAACAAGGTCGTTGGTGACATCGCCTGATTTAGACAAACGGAAAAAAAGGTACATCAGCACTCGTATTTCCGCATGATGCATAGTTTTGAGGCTTTGCGCCTTTAACCATACAAAATCTATGTTTATGTAGTTGCTGAATGGCTTGTCCTCGCCCGCATATGCCATTTCAAAGTCATTATAAGGTATTTTAAGGATGATCTCCGCATTGCAGTTCTTATCTTTGGGTTCTCTTATTATCAGAGGGGTCTTTATTTTATTGCCATTTGGTAAATTTATTGTTACAAAAGTGTTTTCAAGAAATTTTACGGAAGCATAGAATGTCTTCGTATCAATGCAAAGAGTTTCTTCGATATCCCTGTGATAGATCGAGATCCTGCCGTTGACATCACAATGGCTGGCTAGGTAGATCTCTAGTGTTAAGGCACTTTTAGGGATTTCTTTTGTTCTATATAATGCTTTGAATATCCAATCTTTAATTGTTTGCATTAAAAAAGACCTCCTTTCGTCTTCAAGCAGTTTAAAACTACACAACGAACGGAGATCTGAACATCATACTTAAAAAGATTTTTGAAATGGTATTGACAAATGCGAATCTTTTTGGTATAATAGTTACAGAAACAGGGTTGTTTTGAAACGTTGTGGGTTTCAAACAGCTTAAAGGGAAACGTTCGGCAAAACGTTTCTCTTTTTTTCTGTTTATTATCGTTTATATTGCAACACTGTATTATAACTTTATTACGAACATAAGTATAGCATAAAATGACCAATTTGTCAAGTGTTTAGTGGCGTGTTTTAGGGCATTTATTTACACTACAAATATCAGATCGTATCAAATATTTTATTAGGTATTAAAAAAAAGTAGCTTCCCTTCCCAATATATTTAAGTCTTTTTGATTTTCTGAAAATATCGGGAATTTTTTCAGAAAGGAGCATATTGTGAGTAAAACAATCAAGCAGATCGCAGATGAACTGCAAGTGAGCAAGCAGGCTGTCTGGCAGAGAGTCAAGCGCAGCTCTGAACTGTCGGCTATGCTTTATGAACATAGTCAAACTATAAATGGAACTGTGGTCATTGATGAAGATATGGAAAAGGTCCTCTGTGAACTTTATCCCGAACGTCCCACAACTATAAATGTTGATGAAACAATCAAGAATGTTGATATAAACGGCGTAAACGTTGATGGGATGAGTAAAGAAGTTGATGTAAACGTTGACGAAACATCTATATGTAAAGGTGTAAATGTTGACGATGTTGATATAAACAGCGTCAACAGCAAGAAGAATGTTGATGCTGATGTTGACGATAAACACGCAAACGTTGATGTAAACGATATGGACGTTGATGTAAACACGTTGATAGAAACACTTCAAAGTACCGTAAATACGCTGAAACAGCAGTTGACGGTCAAGGATAAACAGATAGATGATCTGTCGGCAATGCTCAAAAGCTCGCAGGAACAACAGGCGACTCTGGTAACTGCATTATCGGCGGCGCAGGCATTGCACGCAGGAACTATGCAGGAACGTTTGACAGAGCATTCAGAAAATTCGGAGATACAAAGAGAAGTCAATGAAGCCGAGCAGAAGAGTCAGAGCGTGAAAAAAGGATTCTTCGCAAGGATATTCAGAAAGGGAAGCTGAGAGGGGCGCAACTCTGATATTTTCAGCATAAAAAGGTACAGCCTGAAATATTTTGCTGTAATATCAGGGCTCTTGCAGTGTAAACCGAGAAGCTTATAAAGTAAAAAATATCCCCCTCGGGCGATCGAAACCATGCCCGAGGGGGATTTGAACGGTTAGCTATTTTTTATCTTACCAGAGCTGAAACACACTCAGCGATCTATTTTAAAACAGCCCCTCAGAATTGCTCTGAGGGGCTGTTTTTGCACTGTTCAGCGCGTGTTTTTAGCTGTATAAATGTCTTTTACTTGGGCAGACCCAGCCAGATAGCCAGACCCACGAGTGCAAAGCCGGGGATAAGTGTTACTGCTCGGATAAGTGCGGCTTTTGAAACAGATTTACGGGTAAAGCCGAATACTATCAGCAGTATGCCGATGATGAATGAAAATACCATTGAAAAAAATCCCATATATTACATCTCCCTTTCCAGTTTGATTATCCTTTGATGTCTTTCCGCCACTTCCATATCATGTGTAACCGTAATCACAGTCGTGTTATACTCCTTGTTCATGCGGGAGAGCAATGAGAGGATATTCTCCTTATTCTCGCCGTCAAGGGAAGCGGTGGGTTCATCACATAATATCAGCGGTGGACGCATTATTACTGCCCTTGCAAAGACCGCGCGTGCTTTTTCTCCGCCTGAGCATTCAAGCGGCTTTTTTTTCAATATATGCTTGATGCCGATCTTTTCCGCTATGCTTTCAAGTTCTTCTGAAAAATCTTTCCTATCGGGACTTGCATAAAGTAGAGGAAGTCTGATGTTGTCTTCGATTGAAATAGAATCTATCAGAGCCGATTCCTGCAAAACGAATCCTATCTTACGGTTTCTCCATTCAGCCAGTTGATTGAGGTTAGCGTCAGACGGTCAGAGTACACTATGTAGTGCAGAATCAGCACACTCCCCCTCGCGGCAATCACCACAGATTAGAAAAGCCACTGACACAGCGAAAAAAACACCCCCATGATAATTCTGGAGGTGTACATAATATATGTTTTGGTTAATAATGTCCTATTCTACGTATTGCGAAGCCAACTGCTACGCAGTACAGTGATCTTACTTGCGGAGTGTCAGCTGGATAACCATAATTGTAGCTTTATAATTGACACAAAAACTAATATATGATATAATGAATTTAATTATAAATTTTAAGTTTACTCTGTTTTTTAAACTTAATTATATTTACCAGCCCCACCAGTCAAACCAATCCTGCATTTTAAAACCTCCTTTTTTAGTGTTTTTATTACTCTTGTTTCGATGGTCTTATTATAATTCAACATTTGTACAATTACTATCATTTTGGAGCAAACGGTATAAAATTCAGAGTGAATTACATTAATTAATGTTTTTTTGAAACATTATAATGATTTATATATATTTTTTATGGAGGGGAAATACATGAAAATCGCGATTTGTGACGACCAGATGGCTATGCACACCGAGTTAAAAAAGCATCTGGAAAATTATGCCCAAAAGAGAAACCTTATAATGATCTACAATGACTATACCAACGGTTTTGACCTTATCAGCAGCCAGAACGAGTACGACATTATTTTTATGGATTATCAGATGGCAGAGATAGACGGTCTTGAAACTGCCAGACAAATAAGAAAGAAAAATACTGATACTACCATAATATTCCTGACCAGCTTTCCCGATATCGTCTTTGATACCTTTGAAGTAAATGCATACAGGTTTTTAGTAAAGCCGATAGATGATGCAAGGCTTGAGGCTGCACTGGATTCATATCTTTCGGACAATGATGAATCAAACTTCATCCTCATAAAGACCGATGAGAGCAACCAAAAAATAAATATAAACGATATAATTTATATAGAAGCATCAGACAAGTACTGCAATATCAGGACAAATGAAGGTACTGTACTATTCAAAAAGACCTTGTCCGAAATTGAAAAGATGCTTCCCGAGGATAAATTCTTCCGATGCCACAGAACTTATCTGGTAGGGTTCCGCCATATCGTTTCGCACACATCGACAGATGTACTTTTTGATAATAAGGAAAAAGCTCTTATCAGCAGGGTAAAGCTCCCGCCGTTTAAAAAAGCTTTTACCAACTATATAAAGAGATATAATTTCCAGAAGGGGAGCTGAAAATGACCACCGTTTCTTATTTAGTAATGCTTGCAAACATCCTGGAACAGCTTATGTTCGTCACGCTTGCAAGAACAATTTGTGATTTCAAATCATCGCGTATCAGATATCTAGGCTATTTTCTGCTCATACTCACTCTGCTACCCGTGCCTATTCTTATGAACAAACCCGATTTCTGCTCTAAGGAAATGGGTCTGATATTACAATTAATTTATGTTTTCGGACGTATCCCCGCATACAGCGTATTATTCGAGGAATTCAGTCAGAGAGTTCTGTATATTTTCCTGCTGTCACAATGGCCGCCGCAGATATATCTGAATATTTGCAAGGCATTTATCAAAGATTATGAGCTCTGCAATCTTATCGCATTTTCTGCGGATATCCTTATTTTGTTCCTTATATTCATTTACATCAAAAGAAAAAAGATAGAGTCCATGCTTCATCAGATCATCAAATCACTGCCCAAAAGACTTTATATAAACATACTTTTACTTTTATTTATTGCGGCAATATTTGTAATGGGCGAAACAAAACCCGATCATGAACATTATTATAAAAAATACATCCTGCCTTCCATGATGGGACTGATAGTTTTTTTATTTTCTATAGTAAAGATAAGTATATCCGAGATCGAAAAAAAGACAACGATAGATCTGCTGTCAAAGCAGGTGGAAAATGAAGTAAAGTACTATGAAAAGATAAACACCATTTATGGCGAATTCAGAAGCTTTCGGCATGATTTCAAAAATCATGTTATCTGTCTGAGGAGCCTTATCGAATCAAACGAAAAAGAAAATGCTCTTGAATACATAAACGAGATAGAAGGTCTTTCCTCTGTCGAGAAAAAGCAGTACAACACAGGAAATATAATCATTGACGCACTTTTGAATGATAAAAACGACAGAGCAGCGGCAATAAATACTAAAATAGTATTCTCCGGAATGGTCCCCACAACCGGTATAAGCAACGTTGATCTGTGTATAATAATGGCAAATGCCATAGATAATGCAATTGAAGCCTGCGCCAAGGACACCTCAGAAAAGCCCAAGGAGATAAATGCGGAAGCAAGCTTCAGGCAGGGATATTTTTTCTTTAAGATCACAAATCCTATTTATGAAGCTGTGGAAATAAAAAGCAACAATACTATTACGACTTCAAAGAGCGATAAGGATCGTCACGGCTTCGGTGTAACGAATATTCTCCGCACTGTCCAAAAATACGACGGTGAAGCCGAACTGTCTGCCGATGATAATAAGTTTACACTGGATCTGAACCTGGTATTGAAACCCGAAATCATAAAATGAGATCAGAAAAAATCACAATAAATACATTTCACTCTGTTTATACTACCGTTCACTCTGTAATCATAGACTGCATCATACTGTAATGATACAATTTGTATGAAGGAATACTATCAAACTGTTTAGTAGTGAATAGTAAAAGCAATAAATGATTATAGCTGTTGCTATAATTTTAAAACGATATAAATGGTGGTGAAAATTATTGCAATTTATCGAACACATAAACATTTATGCTGAAAACCTTATAACATACACTGCGAGCATAAAAAAATCAGAGATATATAAAATAATCCAGCATATAAACGATAATCTTTCGGCACTGAACATCAAAGTCGCAGGAAAATTCATTTTCACATTCAAAGAAGACAAAAATTCTGATGAAGTACAGCCTGTAGAGATACTTATCCCTGTAAAGGGTGAAATAGGATCCTCGGACAGCTACGGCAAGAAGCTTATATTCCGTCTCATCAACGCTGTTATGACAAAGCACGAGGGCAGCATCAACGATATTTCAGATTCAGAACAAGCTCTAAAGGACTATATACAGAAAAATAATTATGAACCGATAACCAACACTTATTATGTAGTGATAAGAAACGGTGATACATTCGGTGCAGACTGTATTTTTGAAATGTATATAGGTGTAAACTATAACTCGCTGTAAAATGGCAGAAGCACGGTTTTGTGTTTGGCATAACCCGTCACCCCTTACACTTTGTAAGGGGTGACGGGTTATTTCACTTATATATCGCTAAAGTGAACCTGACCTTCAAGTCGTTCTTCGGACTCAGGCTTAGGCTCTATACGCTTTTTCTTATAGATAAAAGCCCTGGTTTCGTCAACCATATCATCACAAATTACTATTTTCATATGATAAGATCACCTTGAAAAAACAATATAGCTATATAGCTGCCATCTGGAAGAAAGCTCGGTATAATGAGAGTTAAAGGGTGTTATATACCGTTTACTCTGAATTTAGTGATGTTTGCTCCATAATGATAGCCAGAACCGATAAGGTGATGTATACTAGCATCATCAGAAGAACACAAATGAAAGGAGCGATCAGTTATGTGGCTTTGGCCCTGGTTACCATAATACAAAATAACATAAATCACAATATCAGGCAGAAATGATTAATGTTTTGAAATCAATGATAATGTCATAAATACTATATCGTGTTTTTTAGTATCAATAGTAATCTCCTGATAAAACAGCGAAAAGAAATTTATAATAAATTGCAAAAACAGTTTTCTTTGCGAATGCAATTGTATAATTTTTTTCTATACCGGTGTAGAATAACTTTTAACCGGGAAACTATATTAACTTCTGATTTACTGAACGAAACATGAAGTAATTCCAAACGATTATCTTCAGGTACATCTTCGGTTACTACAATACACAAATTATAAGCAGCTTTGATGTATGCGAATACTAACCTTTGGTCTTTCGGATTTCCAGCTGGATCAGCTAACTGTTTGGCATGATATATGTCTGCTTCAGCTAATATGTGCTTTTTTACGGAATATTTCCTGACAATTCCAATGTTCGATCAAATTAGAATAAAGGAGTAAAAAATATGGAATTATTTGAATTAATGGCAGAAGAAGCATGGAGCTGGGGAGCAGCAATTTGTGGAGGAGTTTGTGGTCTTGGCGGAGCAGCAGGTTGTGCAGCAATCTGTGGAGTTGATGGTCCTATCCCTGTAGCAGATGCAAGTGCAATTACAGCATCAGGTACAGCAGCAGGCGGACTTGGAGCTCTCGCAGCAGGTCTTGCATCATAATTGAATTTACTGAAAATTATCACAAAGGAGTAAAAAATATGGAATTATTTGAATTAATGGCAGAAGAAGCATGGAGCTGGGGAGCAGCAATTTGTGGAGGAGTTTGTGGTCTTGGCGGAGCAGCAGGTTGTGCAGCAATCTGTGGAGTTGATGGTCCTATCCCTGTAGCAGATGCAAGTGCAATTACAGCATCAGGTACAGCAGCAGGCGGACTTGGAGCTCTCGCAGCAGGTCTTGCATCATAATCAGTTTAGTACATAGAAATATTAAAAACATCAATATTAATCCGGATTGTCAAAGAAAGTGAAACTGGATATAGCATATACATGAAACAGCCATATATTGTGCTTATATGACATGACGGGTAAGCTGGATGAAATTTACGAAAATCTGAGACAGGATACCGCTTAATTATATCTGCTGATATTTTTAGTTTAGTAGTAACCGAAGATGTATCTGAAGATAATCGCTTTGACTTCTTCACTTTTGGTTTAATTTATCTGTAATTTTATATAATATATAACAAGGGAAAAATAAGATGAATAATAATTGTAATATCTGTTTTAAATCTGACAGTAATAATGAATATGTCTTTGATTCTGATTCATCTGTTATTTTTGAAAAAAGTCAGTATGAGAAAAGAATCGACAAGATCAGTAAAATGAAAAAGACAAATCAAATTCAGAATAAAAGTTATGACAGTCATGACATTGAAGAATATATACTTAAGTACGGACTTGGTCAAATGGTTCTGGAAGTGACTAACCGCTGTAATTTCAGATGCGAGTACTGTATTTTTTCTGAGCATTATCAAGGACACAGTAAACTTGAAAATGAAAATATGACATTAGAAACAGCGATAAGGGCTATAGATATGTATATGGACCTTATTGAAAAAGGTAAGATATACAATCCAGAACGCACCCCTATAATAGGATTTTATGGTGGAGAACCCCTTCTGAATTTTGATCTTGTAAAAAAATGTGTTGAATATGCCAAAGAGCGTTATAAAGGGAGAGTTTTATTTTCAATAACGTCTAACGCGTATCTGCTGAATGACGAAGCAAGTAAATTTATGGCTGAAAATGATTTTATGCCGATATTCAGTCTGGATGGACCGCAAAAAATACATGATAGTAATAGAAAACTTGCCGGTGGTAAAGGAACATTCGAAAGAGTGTATCAGAATATAAGAAATTATGCACGTGTCACTAACAGTATTCCTATGATAAATAGTGTATATGACTATAATACTGATATGGAAGAACTGATGGAGTTCTGGTCTGAACAGAATGAAATGGTGCTTCTGTCTCTTTCTCCGGTAAATCCTTACGATACAGATTATTACAATAGTTTTGATGAGAAAACGGTAAAGACCTTTTTTGAAAAGAAACTGAAGCTCGAAAAGTACTTTCATGAACTGGTGGCTAAAAAAGATGACCTGACTTCAAAGGAAAAAAGAGAACTTAATTTTTTAAATGTTTTTCTTGGAAAGCCCGCGTCTTCTGTTTATATGAAAGAAATGTTCAAAGATCCTTCAAGAAGTATAGTGAAGTGTACCGGAAGCTGTGTCCCAGGAGATAAGATGTTTGTTAATGTCCATGGTGATATATATCCATGTGAAAAAGTTGATAAAACAATGATCATAGGTAATTTAAACAGTGGTCTTGATTATTCAGTTATATGCGGATATATGAAGGAATTTGAAGCTAAAATAACTTCAGGATGCAGTAACTGCAGTGTAAAAAACGTATGCAGTTTATGTTATCAGTCACTGCACTGTGAAAGCGGATTCTGCAAAAATGCACAAAGCTGCAATAATATGAGGAATAGTTATAAAGAACTCCTTTCAAGAGCTGTTTCACTGTCAGAAGAGAATCCTGCGTGGTTTTCAGATTTTACTACAAAATATTACAAAGAAATTAAAGAATTGGCTGTGGTGCTTAAATGAATTATAAATATTTCAGATTATATGAGGAATGCTATCTTGTAAACGGAAAAGAGAAGTCGTGTATATATGATCTCTTCAATGAAAAGGTATTTCATGTGGATGAAGACCTAAGAAAAATTCTTACCCTGACTGAAAACAATAAAAGTTTTGATGATGTCTGTCATGAACTGAATATTACTACGACATTTCTTGAAGAAAAACTTAAAGAAGCAGAAAAATTTCAGGTAGGAGGATTCTATGAGAAACCTCCTGCAATAGAAAAAGTTACGCTGCATCCTGACTGGAAAGACAATCTTTTTTTCAAACTTCCTCCGCAAATTAACAGAGCTTTTCTGGAGCTTAGCAATGAGTGTGATAACAACTGCTTTTTCTGTGCATCCGATCGTTATTCACTTCGTTTCAGATGCATGGGGTGCGGAAAGGATCCTTCGTATAATAATATAACTATATCTGTAGAAAAATGGACAGAGTATATGAAACAGTTATATGCTCTAGGTGTTACAGAGCTGTACATTACAGGAGGAAATGTTTTTTTGGATGTTCCTAAGCTTAAAGCGGTTATATTATCAGCTAAAGAGATCGGATTCAGATATATAAATGTTATATCAGGAAATCGTAATATCAACGCTTTACGACAGCTGGGTGAAGTAGCGAACGGCGTTAAATTTATTATACAGAGATATCTTGACGAAAATTATAAACAACTCATTGAAAGTGATGAAATCATACAAAATATTGATATCTTGGATAAATCAGAATACTGCTTCGTGTTTTTACTTGATTACTATAATAAATCCCTTGTAAATGATATTGCTGCAACGGTCAAAAATAAAATTAAACAGAACAGTTTTTATTTTGATTATCTTTTGGATAATCAGAATCTCACGGATATACAGCTTAGAGAGATCAAGTTTACCAACAGTAAAATTAAACTAGATGATTTTTCAATCAAAGGTAAATATAATCCTTGCCTCAATTCAACCGTTACTATCAAAGCTGATGGTATTATAACTACCTGTCCGGGATTGAAGGATTATCCGTTATCAAAAACCGGTGATCTCTATGAAGCGATAAAAAAAGATAATATCACCAGATACTCTTCACTGGGTTGCAATGATATAGAACCTTGTAATAAATGTGAATATAGATATCTTTGCAGTGACTGCAGATATATCGAGATCAAAAATGGTGCACAGCTCAATCAGACCAGAATTTGTGATAAATGTATGGTGGGCTGACAGAAATGAGGTACGTATGGATAATGTGATCGAATTTAAAAACGTATACAAAAAATATGATTCTGTAAACGTTCTGGAAAATGTAAGCTTTTCTGTGAAAAAACATGATGTATTTGGGTATATCGGTCCTAATGGTGCGGGAAAAACTACTTCCATTCGTCTTATAACAGGACTCCTTGAACCTACTCAGGGAGAAGTGAAAGTATTTGGAGAAATACCAGAAAAGAATAACATCAAATCCAAAATAGGCTTTTGTTATGATAATGATGGCCTTTATACTAATCTTACTGCTTTTGAAAATATGTGTTTTTTCGATATAGTGTATAACGATGCTAAGGGAAGAGACAAGAGGATAAATGAACTTCTTGCACTGGTAGGGCTTGAAAAGGCAGTGAACAGGAGAGTGAGCGAGTTTTCAAGAGGAATGAAAAAACGTCTTGGTCTTGCCAGAGCACTTATCTGTTCACCAGAGATCCTTATACTTGATGAACCTATGATAGGTCTTGATCCTGAAGGGCAGGCCGATATAAAACGTATCATTAATAATATAAAAGATAAATGTACGATATTTCTGAGCTCACATAATCTTAATGATGTGGAGGAGCTTTGCAACAGAGTTGCAATACTTGAGCATCGTATACTTACCGATGGACTTCTTTCCGATATCCTTGCAGATGATACTCCTGTTGTAAAAGTAACTTTGAATGAGCCGTGCACGTATGAACGGTTATCTGGCCTTCTTGGATCAGGAGCAAGTGATATTGAAATATCAGATAAAACAGTAAGAATCAGATTCAGCCAGAAACCGGACCTGAATACTGTAACAGGTTTTCTTATCGATAAAAAGATTGGATTTAAAGAAATTGGTATAGTGAACAGTAGTTTAAGAGAAAAATATTTCAGTTTAGTGGATGGAGAGAATCATGAACATGCAGGCAATTAAAGCGATAGCTTATAAGGAAAAGATCTCTGTAAAAAAGAGCATAAAGTCTCTTTTAATCATCAATGTTGTTTTTATATGTATACTGCTTGCGACTTCCATAAAAAAAAGCAGTGGTTTTCTGGATGAAGGTGTAACTGATGTAAGTAATCTTTTGGTCGGAAGTACAGGCTATGTTTCTATATTTTTATCATTTGTGACATTTATAAGTACACTTAAATTCTGGCAGGAAAAAAGTATGGATGCTATTGATTCCCTCTTTTCCCTTCCAGTATCAATAAGAAAAATACTTGTTGGAAAAGTAGCGTTTTCAATGCTTATTGGAGTTATTGGTTTTGCTGTAGCTTTTATAACAAGCATTATTGTGTACGCGGTTAAATTTAAGGTTTTTGCTTTTTCACCTGTAGCAGCGCTGTTAATGCTGGCTATATCGCTTCTGCTGAATTTTTCTTATGGTATAATAAACGGTTTCTGTATGTGGCAGCTGTCAGTTGGTAAAGCTAAAATAATTCAGGGGCTTACATATGTTATTTTCCTTGGAGGTATCATAGGCCTGAATGGATGTATTACTGCTGATGGGATAAATATGAATGTGGTATATGCTTTGATTGCTGCGGTAATTTTACTTGCAGCCGGAGCAGTATATTCACTAATCCTTGCAAATAAGGAAAAGATAATACTTAATCACATAGAATGAAAGATTATTGTAAATGACTAATATTATTCAAAGTATAGTAGCGGCCGAAAAAGTACTGATGCTTTTGATCGCCATAGGATATTTTTTTTATTTGAGACAGAAAAGGGTGCTGACTCATAGCATACCAATAATTATTATCATAGGTATTTGTTCCTGTTTAAATCTTTTTAACCATAATCATGGTGTAATTTACAATGTGATATTTTGTGTCTCAAATTTCGCAAAATTATATGTGCTTTCAACTGTAGGATATACCCTCTGGAAACAGAGAAAAACAAGAGCGGGATCAGATGCAAATACAGGTATATTAAGTTTTATAATACTGCTGACAGTTATGCTGTGCTGGGGACTGCTCATGCGTGTTCTTATTGGATCTCAGATTTCTGAAGGCTATAATGAATATTTAAGAAATTTCACAGTCACTTCCGGAACCTTTTTTGTTTTGCTTAATGGTCTGATCATAGGTCCGATATCTGAGGAAATTTACTACAGATGCTTTTACGGTGAAATGTTCATGTCATGGACAGACAAAATGAAATACTCCGCAGTCTTTACAATTTTTATTACTGCAATAAGTTTTTCTTTAAGCCATATCAGCATTTATTCAAATGATCTTATGAAAATGATCCAGGTTTTCCCTATAGGCATCATACTTGGATATGTGAATTATAAAAAAGGCGTTTTATATTCTATCCCGATGCATATACTTTACAATACCGGATTATTGCTGATCAGGTGATAAAAAAGCAGTACAAGCTGTAACAGACGTGTATTGGCCGTGCGGATTCCCTCAATCTCATTGGATGCCTCCGCACTTTGCACCTTTGCTAATCTCAATCAGACGGTCAAGTTCCGCTAGTTTCTGCTTCAGATAAAGCTCCTGCCTACCATTGTATTCATGTATCTGCGCAACAAGCCTGATGATTTCACTGTCCCAGGAACGACTTGCCAGCTCAATATAATCAAATTTTAAATAGGAGTATTCCACTTCGCTTTCAGAATTTCAGGGGTATTTCTGAAACAAGTCTCTCACAATTAGAAAACAAACACGAAGTCTTCTTTTACTTATAAAAAATCCACCCCTCACGCATTCCAAATGGATTCGTTTGGTGCATCGAAAGCGTGAGGGGGTGTTCTGTATTATTAGAAACGGCGTGATTTGTAGTAGCTTCTTAGGATATTTTCTACTCTTAATTTCCTGTTCCGTCCACCTCTGACCATT